>JBBRGL010000293.1:0-3490 GCA_038240675.1 Peptostreptococcales bacterium | reverse complement strand
TTTGTGTATCGGCGGTTTGTAATTTTTGATTTTTGTTTGTGTAGGGTCAGACCCGTGTGTCTGACCGGGGTTTATAATTTTGATAGTTTTTATGACTGTTTTTTATGGTTAGAGTGTCAAAAGGGCGTCTGCTTGAAACCCGATTATTCATACTGCATATAGTTCCAGTTGAACATTCCGGAACTATATGCAGTATGAATAAGATCAACTACGGACTTTTGACACCCTAATCAATCTGCTATTCAGAAGACATAATCCCTTGCATTGCAAGAGGACATTATCGCTTATTGACCATACTATTCTGTTTGTCCACAGGGATTTGTATTGACATAATTGATAACTTGATCAGGGGTGAGATTTGACGCGTTGATCAAGAGGTTTTCTTTGTCCTCGTGTGCCAACCGACACTGAGCGGTTTCAATTTCTTCATAAGCTGAATCGACGCCAGAGATAATCACGACATCTGCTTTCATACCCGCTTGGTCATAAGGGACGAGGGTGTGTCCTTCTTCAACTAACCGTTTCTCAATTTCGTGTAACCCACTTTGAATCGAAATAGTGTACTTTTTCATAGGCGTCCTCCTGGGGAAATCGACCCATTGGGGTCAAATTCTCGCTCTTGATTTTTACTCCAGCTTGGAGTGTATTTCAATTATACCCTGAACAGCGGACCTTTAATCGAAAGACAATACATTTATGAATATTTACTTTAGTCTGTGAGTAAATCGGGTTATAATAGGTGAGTAACTGAATTTTCTGCAATTCAATTCACCATGGGAGGACAAGAATTTTGAAAAAAAGTATACTGGTAATTGTTGTGGCACTGATTGCTTTTGGAATGATAGCTTGCACTGCAAAGGTTAATGGCGCTTTCGAAGGTGCAAATGGCAAATGGTCTGTCCAGTTATCCGAAATGTTTGGCAAAGGCGAAGTGCAAACCGTTGAAGGCACTATGACAACTTCTTTTAAAACTGAAGAGGGTATGGATTTAAAAATCATTGAAGTGACAAATCCCGGCTACGTTGCTGATGAAAAGAGATTAGAGGAAGAAACCACTGCAGTGGATGAACTTCAACCTACACGGGTAGAAGTTCTCGATATCGAAAATTTTGGGAAAGTATATGGTGCGGTTATTAAGGATACACAGATGGGCAGTGAGATGTTTTATTACATGACCAACGTGGGCCAAGATGTGATTTATTTTATGTTTGTTGTGCCTGAAAATAAGTTAACGCAAGAAAGAGAAAAGGAAATAAAGGCAGTTGTCATGTCTTTAACCCTTAAGTGAGGACTACATGCGAGTAGCATTAATAGCACATGATGAAAAAAAAGACGATATGGTCGCTTTTGTCATTCGCAATGAAAAGCGGTTGGCAGGCACTCAGCTCTACGCCACAGGTACAACAGGTCTTCGCATTATGGCGGCAACGGCACTGGATGTCCACCGTTTTTTATCGGGACCCATGGGTGGTGATCAGCAAATCGGCGCCATGGTGGCCGGAGGCAAAATTGATTTAGTGGTGTTTCTGAGAGACCCGCTGACAGCCCAACCTCATGAGCCAGACATTTTGGCGCTCCTGAGGGTGTGCGATGTCCACCAAGTGCCGGTTGCTACAAACCTTATTTCCGGCCAGCATTTGGTTGAGGCAATGTTGGTAGAGGGAGAGAGTGCTGAATCTTAAGTTAAGAACTTAGAGAGGAACAAGCCAAGTCGCTTAAGTGACTTGGCTTGTTTTTTTATAGTTTAAAAGCTTGAATGGAGTTCTTGAGCGTGTCTGCTAAACTGAGGAGGTCCTTGCCTTGTAAGCTGAGGGCTTGTGCGGATTCCAGCTGGTCTTCAGTGGAGGCTCTGGCGGTTTCGGAGGCTAAGGCCGTTTGAGTGGCTACAGTTGAAATGGCACTTACAGATGCGATGGTTTCTTCTTTGTTTTGATTTAAGGCGGCGATTGCTCCTGCGATGCACGTCACTTTTGATGCAGTCATTTCTATTTCGGTTGAAATTCTTGCAAATGCCTCTTCTGTCGATTGTACAGCTGCATCTTGATGGGAGGCTATGGTTTCATTGACGGCGACTGCGGATGCCATATTTCGCGATTTGTCTTGAATTTGCAAAAGAATTTTTCGGATATTTGCACTGTCAAGGGCACTTTGTTCAGCCAGTAATCTGACTTCTTGTGCCACAACGGTAAAGCCAAGTCCATATTCCCCGGCGCGTGCAGCTTCAATGGAGGCATTGAGTGCTAGGAGATTGGTCGTCCGTGAAATCCGAGTGATGGCCTCAACAAAGCCGTTAATTTGTGAAATTGCATCATGCATTGAATGTGCTTCCTCGCGAAGAAGGTGTGAAGCGCGTCTGCTCTCATCAGAATGCGCTTTTAGGAGCATCAATTGATCCAACCCTTGTTTTGAAACAGCTTCTGAAGATTTTGAAAGAACTAAAATACCGTCTACCTGTTCATGAACTTCTTGAATAGCGGAAGCGATGACTTGGATGTGCTTGACGCTTTCTTCTGCATGGTGGCTCTGGGTTTGAGCGCCATTGGCAATCTCTTCGACGGTAATTTTCATGCGCTCGGCGGAGTCAAAGGTGTGGGAAGAATTGGTGCTGAGGGTGTAGGAGGTTTCGCTTACGCGTATGCTCGCCTCTGAGATGCGGTTGATCAGTGTTTTGAGGTTATTCAGCATGGTGTGGAAGCTGCTATTGAGGGTCGCCATCTCAGAGTTGGGTTGATAAGCGGTCTGAATGTCTAAATCGCCCTCAGCGACTCTGTGCATCAATTGGCTGAGGCTTTTAATGGGCGTTGTGACTGAACCTGCATAAAGAATGGCAATAAGACAAGCGAGTAGAGCGGCGCCAATGATGATGGAGAGCATGGTCATTTTGATTTGGTTAATGCCACTTTCAAATTCACTTCGGGACAAGGTGGAGACAATTGTCCACTGGGTAAGGGGAAGCAATTCCCATGCGGCGAGTCTTTGACCCGATGGATCGCTATAGTCTCCAAAGCCTTTATTGGAAGCTTCAGTAGGAGCGGACAGGTACTTCTTAAAAAGTGTATTGTCCATAGGTTTTAGGAGTTTTTCTGGAATCGGATGGTAAAGCGCATTGCCATTGGCATCTAAAATATAAAGTTCTCCTGTAAGGCCAACTTTAGAAACTGAGAGGAGATTCATGAGCTTTTGGTGATTGTAGAGGACCACGAGTGTGCCGTTGACACCAGCCATGTTTCTGATGGATTTCGCCATAGGGATCACCAATTGGTTGGTGCGTTCAGAGACGAAGGGTTTTCCCACCACAAAGGTATTGTCTTTTGTGAGCTTGCTATAATAGACTTCTTTTTCAATGCTATTGCCCACAAGGGTGGTTTTCTCCGTGGTGCCTTCCGTTATAATCATGCCATATTTATCTGCGATGTATGCGGACTCATAAAGGTCCTCTGAATATCTGACGGCGTTTTTTAAGGAGAGTTCTATGCCATTCAAGATAGCC
>JBBRGL010000292.1:0-3492 GCA_038240675.1 Peptostreptococcales bacterium | reverse complement strand
GGAGGAGTATTTCTTCCGTGGGTTTATATTTTTGAACCTTGATCGACTGGGGTATAAAAAAACAGCTTACATATTTTCTGCGCTTTTATTTGCGCTGTATCACATCGGTATCTTTGCAACATGGTTTAATCCTTTATTGATGGGTTTAGCCCTTCTAGGTCTTTTTGCAGTAGGGCTTGTTTTCTCGGCTCTCAACAGCAAGAGTCAGACTATAGGCAATTCTTGGTTGATGCACAGCATAGCCGATCTGGCTATTATCGGTGTTGGTTTGAAGATGTTTGGCTTAATATAATCTCATCGGTGCGAGAGCGGGAGGCAGCTTTATGGCTTTAATAGTGGGATTTTTATTTGGACTTTTGGGGATGGGATATGCTATGTATGGCAAGAAAGTAGAGGAATATGAATTCTTGATATTTGGCGTTCTGCTCATGGCCTACAGTTACTTTATCCCAGGCATTTTGTGGCAAACAATAATAGGGTGTGCTCTGTTAGCCGCACCCTTTGTGATTAAACGGTTTTGAGTTTAACGTGACACTGTAATCAATCATGGCCTTTTGAAAAAAGATCTAACCGATAATTTTGATTTTCTGGATGAAATCGGTGTTGACGAGCTGGATGCCATTTGATGTCTCAACTTCCAACCAATTTTCATTGAGACTTCTCAGGACACCGGTCAAGCTGTTTTCCATTGAACCCGATGATAGTTTACACTTTTTAGTTATATAAGCTTTTAGAAGTTCGTTTGTCATAGGGAGACCTCGTTTTCTATTTTTTATTTTTTGAATGATCTGTTTTCTTCTGCGTGCCGCTGACATGAAAATCATCATGAGCGGTAAATAAATGGCAATCCAACTGGCTGAGTTCACTTTGGACCTCCTTCCTACTGACTTTAAGTATAGTGCAAAGTCTATGATAAAAGGTAACAGATTGGTAAAAATAGAGTTTTTTTGTTGTAAGGCGGATGGGATGGATCATAAGGACATTTCAAAGAGCACAGATAAAGGCCAATCGCCCACTGAATCAAGTGATATTTTACCCTTGGTGAAGATGATGTAAAGAATTTGGTGCTTGTGTTCAAATAAAGGGGCGTAAAAGATGAAAGTTTTGATTTTAAAGGTTGAGAAAATAACTTTGATGGTTTTGGGTTCTATGTGTGTTTTGTATGCACTCATGATTTTTCCAATTGTAAATTTGAATATGGGGATTTTCAGTGTGGCTGGTCTAGGCGTTTTGTTCATTGGATGGGGAATTGCCTTTGGATGGATCAAGAAAAACACGCAAAAGGGCTTTATAAAATGGCTGTATTTTGGATTTAAAGGTCTTGTGGTGGGGTATCTTAGCCTTATACTTGTCCTTGTGCTCTATGGGGGTGGTGATACTGTCACTTATGAAGAAGATGCCCTTATTATTCTAGGTGCTGGACTCAGAGGTGAGACTGTATCCTTGACGCTTAAACACAGATTGGACTCGGCCATTGAATACTATGAGAAGAACCCAAAGGTGATTGTGGTGGTGTCGGGTGGACAAGGGCCAGGAGAAAGCATTACAGAGGCTGAGGCCATGAAACGTTATCTGGTGGTACAGGGTGTGCCATTTGAGCAGATCCTGTTAGAGAAGGCTTCTACCAACACTTTTGAAAATTTTGTGTTTTCGAAGAAAGTTTTAGATCAATGGTTAAAACCCGGCTATAAAGTAGCCTTTATCACCAATTATTTTCATCTGCTGAGAGCCCAGTGGATTGCAGACAAAGTGATTGAAGGCTCAACCCACAAAGGGGCTGACCTCGATGGGTATTTAGGCGGGATTATTTATACGAGAGAAGCACTTGCTATTGTAAAATGGTTGATTCTTGGTAAATAGAGGCGTGAAGGGAGAAAAGGATGATATTTTGTTTTTCAGGTACTGGAAATTCGCGGTTTATTGCGGAGCAGATTGGCGCGGGTATTGGCTCTGAGGTTATAGACATTCCAAAGAGGATGCTGGCTTACAAAAGTGGTGAACCGACGGCTGTTAAAGAAGAGATCCTTGGTTTTGTATTCCCTATTTACGCATGGGGACCGCCTCAAATGGTGCTTGCGTTTATTGAAGGTTTAGATTTAAGCCATACTCAAATTCCTTACTGTTTTGCAATTGCTACCTGTGGTGAAGACACTGGAAAGGCTATGGATGTTCTCAGAAAGGCCCTTGGATTCAAAGGTATAGGCCTTGATGCGACGTATTCCATTCCCATGCCAAACAATTATGTGACGGGTTCAACTCTTGACAGTCAGGAGCGGGTGCGTACATTGATTGAGGAAGCTAAATCAAGGTTGCCGCAGATTGTTGATGAGATAAAGACTTTGAGAAGCCCTGTTTCTCGTTTGCATGAAGGGTCTTTTCCGCGGCTTAAAACCCAACTGATCAATCCACTCTTTAATAAGCACGGCATTAGACCAGGTGGATTTTTTGTACAGGATACCTGTACCGGTTGCGGTATTTGCGAAAAAGTGTGTATGACACACACTATTCATATAGAAGAATCAACTACAGGTGACAAGCCCAAATGGGGCAAAAATTGCACCTTTTGTCTCGCATGTATCAATAACTGTCCAGTGGAAGCCATTCAGTACGGCAAAAGCAGTGAAGGCCGTGGACGTTATGTGTTTCGGGGGTAAATAGTGGCGGATCAGAAGTCGATCCACCACCGCCGAATCGCTTCGCTTGCCGAATGCTCCTGCGGAGCGCAGAAGATACGAAAAAAAGCTATAAAACTCAAAAAACAAAAAGGCTATATCAAAAAAATAAATTTTTGATATAGCTTTTAGATGGTCGGAGTGACAGGATTTGAACCTGCGGCCCCCAGACCCCCAGTCTGGTGCGCTACCAATCTGCGCTACACCCCGAGGTGTGGATGGTGATATTGCTGGTTTGCTTAAACACGGATTGCCAGACTATTGAAAGCGCAGCCACAGACCAATGGAAATGTAACATGAATAACATTAGACAACCAAACAATTAAGATAGGCTCTGGAGGAATACCTCTGGGGCCTTTTCTTATACCCTAAGGAGGCAAAGTATGAAGAGAAGAAAACTTGATAGCTTTAATGAGACGGAGTCGTTTAAGGATGGATTTCAGCTGTTTCTGCGTCATTGTATAGTCAAGAACCTAACCCCAGCAACCATACAGTACTATCAGGACTGCTATAACGGATTTGTGCGTTATTGTGATGAAGATATGACCTGCCATGCAATTAGTCGTGAACTCATTGAGAATTATCAAATGTATCTTAGAGAAAGACAATTGGCGGATGCTTCAGTTAATTCCAATCTAAAGGGACTCAGAGCTATTGTTTATTGGTTGATGAAGCGAAATATGATACAACCCTTTAGTGTCCAGCTAATGAAGCAGGATGAAGTGATTAAGGAGACTTTCACTGATAGCGAAATCAAGCTCTTACTCAAGAAGCCAGCAATGAAACATTGCGACTTCAGCACCTACAGAAATTGGGTGAT
>JBBRGL010000291.1:0-3506 GCA_038240675.1 Peptostreptococcales bacterium | reverse complement strand
GGCATCCTTTTTGTCAGGGATGTACACAAGTGGGTCGAAGTCTCGGACTTCAGCTGCAATCTGAGTTGCGTATCCTGTAGTATCAAAGGATGTAATTCTGTCGATGCCAACAACACCTTCTCTTAAGCTATTGAAATAAGCCTCTTTGCCGGTACCAATTGGCGATACGACACCAACGCCCGTGATCACTACACGTTTATTCATTCAGTCCTCCATAAGTTCAATTCTTATTTATTCTCTGCGATATAATCAGCGATATCGCCGATGTTTTTGAATTTTTCAGCTTCTTCATCTGGAATTTCGATACTGAACTCATCTTCAAGAGCCATGATGATCTCAACAGCGTCTAAAGAGTCTGCCTTAAGGTCTCCCATTAAAGATGTAGTTGTTGTTACTTCTGTACTTTCGTCTAATCCTAATTGCTCAATGATTATTTCTCTCACTTTATCAAATACCATAATCTTCACCTATCCTTTAAATAATTTTTCTAAGCGCGAGGCTCATCATTATTAAACTATATATAGAGGCCACCGTCAACACTTAAAATTTGTCCAGTTAAATAACGAGATTCTTCTGAACACAAGAATACAACAGCATTTGCAACATCTTCTGGCTCCCCAAGACATCCTAGCGGGATGCTTTGTAGATAATTATTAACGACTTCTTCATTCAAGCGATCTGTCATGTCTGATTTAATAAACCCAGGGGCCACGGCGTTGACATTGATGCCTCTAGAGGCAAATTCCTTGGCGATGGATTTGGTAAATCCGATAACTCCAGCTTTTGAAGCAGCATAATTGGCCTGTCCTACATTCCCCATTAGTCCGACAACAGAAGTAATGTTGACAATTTTGCCCTGCCGCTTCTTGAGCATTGCTTTCCCGACCAATTTAGTCATGAGAAAGGTGCCCTTTAAATTGATTTCCATTACCCGGTCCCAATCCTCTTCCTTCATACGAATGAGAAGGTTGTCCCGCGTAATCCCTGCATTATTTATGAGAATATCAATGCTCCCGAAATGCTGTAAAGCCCCATCAACAAGCTTTTCAGCATCGCTTGAACACGATACGTCCCCCTTGATTGCTACGGCTTTCACACCCTTGGCTTCAAGAATTGCCACAAGGTCGAGTGCCGCTTGTTCACTTGACGTATAATTCACGACAATATTTGCGCCTTCATCGGCCAACTTCAGCGCCAATGAACGTCCAATACCCCGCGCTGCTCCTGTAATCAGAGCGTTTTTTCCTAATAACCGCATACGGCCTCCTTATTTCAACGCTTCCAAGGTTTTTTCCAGGGTGTCTACATCCTCGACTGAAAGGATTTGAACATCCTTAGCGATTTTTTTGATGAATTTGGAAAGTGCTGTTCCTGGTCCAATTTCAATAAAAGTTGTGACACCTTCATTGACGAGGGTTTCAATACAGCTAACCCATCTCACAGGTTGACTGACTTGCCGCTTAAGGTAGTCAGCCACCGTGCTTGAATCCCCATAAAACCCACCTGTGACATTTGAGGCCACTGGAAACTGCATTTTTTTCACGCTTAAGGCCTTGAGTTCAGGCTCAAGCTTTTCGCCAGCCGGTTCCAAAAGGGCTGTATGAAAGGGCGCTGAAACAGGCAAGAGCACCGTTTTCTTAGCACCGAGGGCCTTACAACGCTCCACTGCTTTTTCTACGGCTAATGTCTCTCCAGCGATGACGAGCTGTAGGGGACAGTTGTAATTTGCAGGGCTGACAATTCCAAATTCTCGTGATTCTTTACAGGCCTTTTCGACCAATTGATCCTCCAGACCAAGTATGGCTGCCATAGCACCAACGCCTGAAGGTACAGCTTCTTGCATATACTTTCCACGGTTTTGGACCAGCCTTACACCCTCTTTGAAATCCATGGCACCTGACGCAATAAGCGCTGAGTACTCTCCAAGGCTAAGCCCTGCAGCATAGTCCGCTTTAACACCTTTTGATTCTAAAACCCGAAGGGCTGCTATACTCATTGTGAGAATAGTCGGCTGGGTGTGCTCTGTTTTCTTGAGATCCTCTTCAGTGCCATTGAAAATCAAGTTGGCGACATCATAACCTAGGGCATCAGACGCTTGCTCAAAAACGTCTTTTGCCACTTGATAGGTGTCATAAAGGCTTTTGCCCATTCCAACATATTGGGCACCTTGGCCCGGAAATACAAATGCTATTTTAGACATAATCTACTCCTTACCATTTTATAGCAGCGGCACCCCAAGTGAGACCTCCGCCAAATCCGACGAGAATAATGGTGTCCCCTGCGTTGATCTTGCCCTGTTCGAGTGCCTCATCAAGAGCTATTGGAACGCTTGCCGCAGAAATGTTGCCATATTTGTGGAGATTGATCATGACTTTGTCCAGTGGCAAATTGAGTCTTTTAGCAGCGCCACCGATGATGCGTATATTTGCTTGATGCGGCACGAGGTAGGAAATATCACTTTCCACAAGGCCTGCTTTATCCATGACTTCTTTTGTCGCAGTGTTCATGACGCGGACAGCGAATTTAAACACCTCAGAGCCATCCATTTTCACGCTATGAAGCTTTTCATCCACCGTCAAGTGAGTCGCAGGTAAACGAGAGCCGCCGCCGGGCATATTGAGGAATTTACCGCCTTCACCGTCAGAACCGAGCAAAGAAGCTAAAATACCGGAACCGTCAGTAGAAGGCCCTAAAACCGCTGCACCGGCACCATCTCCGAATAAAACACAAGTATTACGGTCCGTCCAGTCCAAAATACGGGACATGGCCTCTGCACCAATAACCAGCACATAGCGGTACATGCCGCTTTTAATAAATTGATCAGCCACTGTAATCCCATAGAGAAACCCAGTGCAAGCTGCTTCTAAATCAAATGCTGCCGCTTTTTTAGAACCTAGATTAGACTGTACAATACACGCCGTGGCCGGAAAGTTCATGTCAGGTGTAATGGTGGCAACGATAATTAAATCGAGTTCTGATGCATCAATCCCTGCTTTTTTCAGGGCTCGTTTTGCGGCTTCAGTGGCTAAATCAGAAGTGGCCTCTTCCGGTGCTGCAATGTGCCTTTGCTCAATGCCTGTTCTCGACACGATCCAGTCGTTGGTTGTATCCACCATTTTTTCTAAATCAAAATTTGTTAAGATTTTTTCAGGCAAATACCGTCCAGTGCCTAAAATTTTTGATTGCAACATGTAAAATCCTCTTTTCTTTTATTCTGACACCTGGCTGAGTTCAGCAATGCTCTGTTCTATCTTTACTATAACGCCTGACGCAGCATAGCGTTCGGCATAGCGGATTGCGTTCATAAAAGCTTTAGCGTTTGAGCTGCCGTGGGCTTTGACCACTGGGGCTTTGACACCAAGAAGTGGCGCACCGCCGTATTCCGTATAGTCCATTTTCTTTTTAAATGCATCAAGGCCTGATTTCACAACTAAGGCAGCTATTTTGGTCAATGTATTTTTCAAAAATGCCGTTTTGAGACTTCTCGAAAAAGATTTGGCGATGCC
>JBBRGL010000290.1:0-3515 GCA_038240675.1 Peptostreptococcales bacterium | reverse complement strand
ACTGCTACACCAACCTGTTGCATAAGTGATGCACTTTTCATTGAAAATGCCATTGCAGCAATATCCATTGTGTCACCTCCTTATATAATTATACCCGTAAAATGAAAAACTAAGCAAGGATGATTTAACTATTTTTTTTTTTGAGAGTGTTTATTCTATTTGGACCCGTGAGGGGCTAGAGTATAGACTGAGTCGATGGTCAGTCTCTGACAAAGGTTCTAATGAGGGTGTAGTTCGTTAAACCATTAACCGAATGCAATTGTGATAAAATAATTTGTACGGTATAATGAAATTGACGCATTAGCCTGTTAGAGAATCCATAAACAGGGTATAAATGTCCTGCTTGCAACGTTTTATAAGCAAGTTCACTGGAACAAGGTTTGTTTTAAAATCATGAAAGGATGGTGGACCCATGGCTAAATCAGCCGCTCAAGCTGAAGTATTAAGCGTAAGCAATCTTCCACAGGAGAAATATGATGAGTTGGAAGTGTACATCAATGGTCTTGAGCAAAAGAAAGGCTCTTTAATTCACGTACTTCACAAAGCACAACACGTCTTTGGTTATTTGCCGAGAGAAGTTCAGCTTTTCGTCGCGCAAAAACTGGGAATTTCAGGAGCAGAGGTTTATGGCGTAGTGAGTTTTTATTCTTATTTTACAACAAAGCCTTATGGCAAAAATACCATGAGCATTTGTATGGGAACAGCTTGTTTTGTCAGAGGTGCAGACAAAATCCTGGCTAAATTCAAAGAAAAACTGGGTGTCGAAACTGGCGGGACAACTGCAGACAACTTATTTACAGTGAAAGACGTCCGCTGTATTGGCGCATGTGGATTAGCACCAATCGTTATGGTAGGCGAAAAAGTATATGGGAAACTCACAGTGGATGACGTTGATCGCATTATAAATGATTTCAAAGAGGAGGCTTAAGATGGCCATTAAAAGTTTAGAGGATCTTAAAAAAATCCGTGACAACTCACAAAACAAAGTAAGCCTCAGAGAAACTGGGCAAGATACAGAAGGGACAATCGAAGTGATGATTGGCCTTGCTACTTGTGGTATCGCCTCAGGCGCAAGAGAGACTATGAACGCTATCGTTACACAGCTAGAGGCAGAGCAAATTAAAAATGTCCGTGTAGTTCGCGTAGGGTGTTTGGGTTTTTGCCATTCAGAGCCTACAGTTCAAGTCAATGTACCAGGACAAGAGCCAGTGTTATACGGCAATGTCGACGAGGCAAAAGGCAGAGAAATCGTCACGAAACATATTAAAAACGGTGATATTCTAAAGGATTCTATATTGATACAATCTTATCAAAAAGCTTAATGAGGGAGGTACACAATGAGCGCAACTAATAGCCATATTATGATATGTGGTGGGACAGGATGTATTTCTCTTGAGAGCGAAAAGCTGATGGAGAACTTACAAAATGCTGTGAATGAAGCGGGTTACCAAGAGGAAGTTCAAGTAGTTCGCACAGGCTGTTTTGGCTTTTGTGGCCAAGGTCCAATTGTAAAAGTATTGCCAGATAACACGGTTTACGTTCAAGTTATGCCAGGGGATGCAGATGACATCATTAAAGAGCATCTCATCAAAGGACGTCGAGTTGGCAGACTTCTTTACAGAGGTGAAGATGGTCAAGTCGCTGACGACAAAAATATGAATTTTTATAAAAAACAGTACCGCATCGCTCTCAGAAACTGCGGACTTATCGATCCTGAAAACATCGATGAATACATTGGATTTAATGGATATGAGGCACTTGGAAAAGTTCTTACAACCATGACACCACAAGATGTCTGTACACTTTTAAAAGACAGTGGTCTCCGCGGCAGAGGCGGCGGTGGATTTCCAACAGGTCTTAAGTGGGAGTATACGCTTAGGTCACCTGGCGACAAAAAATACATTATCTGTAATGCTGACGAAGGCGATCCAGGTGCTTTCATGGATAGAAGTATCCTCGAAGGGGATCCACACAGTGTTTTAGAAGCAATGGCTATCGGTGGCTATGCAATAGGCGCTGACGAAGGCGTTATTTATATCCGTGCAGAGTATCCACTGGCAATCAAACGCCTTGAAGTCGCCATTGCACAGGCGAGAGATTACGGCCTCCTTGGCAAAAATATTTTCGGCACAAATTTCAGTTTTGATTTGAGCATCAAGCTCGGCGCAGGTGCATTTGTTTGCGGTGAAGAAACGGGCCTCATCAACTCCGTCGAAGGCAGACGTGGAGAGCCTGATAAAAAACCACCATTCCCATCTGAGCAGGGACTCTGGGATAAGCCATCCTGTGTCAACAACGTTGAAACTTTTGCAAACATAGCACCCATCATCAACAAGGGATCAGAATGGTTCTCAAGTATTGGGACTAAGACCAGCAAAGGCACGAAAGTATTTGCACTGGCGGGTAAGGTCAACAACGTAGGTCTTGTAGAAGTCCCTATGGGTACAACCCTCAGAGAAATCATCTATGATATCGGCGGCGGCATCAGAGATGGGAAAGCATTCAAAGCGGTTCAAACTGGTGGACCATCAGGTGGTGTTATCACCGCAGCAGACCTAGATACACCTATAGATTATGAGAGTCTCAAAGGCATCGGTTCAATGATGGGTTCAGGCGGCATGATCGTCATGGATGAAGACAACTGTATGGTCAATATCGCGAAATTCTACCTTGAATTTACGCAAGATGAATCCTGTGGAAAATGTACACCTTGCCGCGTTGGCACGAAACGTATGTTTGAAATGCTTGAAAAAATCACAGATGGCCACGGCGAAGCAGAGGATATGGACAACCTCCACGATTTAGGCCAAATGATTAAAGGAACTGCACTTTGTGGTCTCGGACAGACAGCACCAAATCCTGTGCTCAGCACCATGAATTTCTTTAGACATGAATATGAAGAGCATATCCATTCTAAATACTGTAGAACGGGCGAATGTACTGCCCTGACTAAATATATCATCAATGATAAATGTATCGGCTGTACAAAATGTGCAAAAGTTTGCCCAGTGAACTGTATTGCTGGCAAAGTCAAAGAAAAACACGTAATCGATCAAAGTGTATGTATAAAATGCGGTGCATGCTATACAGCATGTAAATTTGACGCTGTTGTGAAACCTTAGGAGGTGCCTGAACATGAAAATGGTCAATATCAATATTAACGAACATCAACTGTCTGTTCCTGTGGGCACGACTATTTTAGAAGCAGCAAAATTGGTTGAAGTGAAAATTCCGACACTTTGTCACATGAATCTTCACGAATTTGGGATCATCAATCAAACGTCTTCATGCCGCGTCTGTATGGTAGAAGTAGAAGGCCGTCCAGCACTTGTGCCTTCTTGTTCAGAAAAAGTGGTTGAAGGCATGGTTGTTCGCACGGACACAATGCGTGCCATTACGGGGCGCAGAATGTCAGTCGAGCTGCTTTTGTCCAATCACCCTAAAGAGTGCCTTACTTGCCCTAAAAACCTGGAGTGTGAGCTTCAGGCACTCGCAGCTGAACTTCATGTTAGAGA
>JBBRGL010000289.1:0-3516 GCA_038240675.1 Peptostreptococcales bacterium | reverse complement strand
GCCATGACGGGCATAGGCTTAAGTCTTCCCATTATGACCATGCTGATGGGGTTTGGTATGCTTGTCGGCATCGGTGCTGGTGCCAACATCTCTATTCGACTAGGACAAGGCAAACCCGAAGAAGGCGAAAAAATCCTTGGCAATGCAGTCACTATGCTGACCCTCATAATGGCTGTCATCATGGTTCTTGGACTCTTGTATAAGATTCCCCTTCTCTACCTCTTTGGCGCCAGTGAAGCCACTATCGGCTATGCTGATCAATACATTACCATTATCCTAATGGGATCGATTTTTCAAGGTTTAGGCTTTGGAATCAACAATATTATAAGAGCAGAAGGTAGCCCTAAAATAGCCATGTACACCATGCTGATCGGCGCGATCATCAACATCGTTCTTGATCCAATACTGATTTTTACTTTCAAAATGGGCATAGCAGGCGCTGCGCTCGCCACTGTAATTTCACAATTAGTCTCCATGATTTGGGTTTTGTATCACTTCATGTCCTCGAATAGCAAGCTCAAATTAAAAATTGCAAACTTAAAACTTCAAATTCCCATCGTTATGAGCATACTTGCCATTGGCGTTTCACCCTTTTCAATGCAAGTCGCTGCAAGCGTGGTCAGTATTTTAGCCAACAACGCTTTGAAAGCATCAGGTGGCGATTTGGCCATAGGCGCAATGACGGTCATCAACGCTGTGGCTATTTTCTTCCTCATGCCTATCTTTGGTCTCAATCAAGGCACTCAACCGATTATAGGATTCAATTACGGGGCTAAGGCTTACGACCGTGTCAAAGAAGCTTTGAAGCTTGCCATTTTAGTCGCTACAGGAATCTGTTTAGTTGGTTTTATATTGACCCAGTTCTTTACGGTGAATTTGATTCGTATTTTCAACAGCGACCCAGAACTACTCAGAATAGGTGTCACAGGAATGCGTATTTTCCTCTGTATGTTGCCCTTTATTGGCTTTCAAATTATCAGTGCCAATTACTTTCAAGCCGTTGGCAAAGCACCAAAAGCAATATTCCTCAGTGTCCTTCGTCAAGTTATCGTCCTCATTCCGATGCTTTTGATTTTACCAAATTTCTTTGGGATCAACGGTGTTTGGATTGCTGGGCCAATATCGGACTTTACTGCGTCTGTAGTCACAGCAATTTTTCTTTGGAATGAGATGAAGCACTTAGATGATTCCCATGCAAAATCCATTGAAACCCTAGCTTAGATATCAAGCATCCCTTTTACCTGTTCCACGTCCTTATCCCCTCTGCCAGACAAATTGACGATGATAATTTGTTCTTTTGTAAGGGTCGGAGCAAGCTTCATGGCGTATGCCACGGCATGAGCGCTTTCAAGTGCTGGAATGATGCCTTCAGTTCGGCTTAATTTCATAAATGCAGCCAGTGCCTCTGCATCTGTAGCAGACACATACTCTGCTCTTTTCAAATCTTTATATTGGCAGTGTTCTGGTCCAACGCCTGGGTAATCTAGACCAGCGGCGATGGAATGGACAGGAAGCGGTTCGCCATCAGCAGACTGAAGGGTGTAGCATTTGAAACCATGGATAACGCCCGGGGTACCCAATGTCATAGTTGCAGCGTGCTCAGTTGTATGAAGGCCATGTCCAGCAGGTTCTACACCAACTATATTAACGGATTTATCCTCAAAGAATGGGTGGAAAAGTCCAATAGCGTTGCTGCCACCACCGACACAAGCCACGAGATAATCAGGTAACTTCCCTTCTTTTTCAATAATTTGCGCTCTTGCTTCTTTGCCGATGACACTTTGGAACTCTCTCACCATCAAGGGGTATGGATGAGGTCCAACAGCGGATCCCAGCAAGTAGTATGTGTTATCGGCATTTTGAACAAAATCACCGAGAGCTTCATCAACAGCATCTTTAAGGGTTTGGCGACCACCGAGGGCAGGAACAACTTTAGCGCCCAAAAGCTCCATTCTGAAAACGTTGAGTCTTTGGCGTTCCATATCTTCCTTGCCCATGTAGATGATACACTCCATACCAAACAGAGCGCATACTGTGGCAGTGGCTACACCGTGCTGTCCTGCACCTGTTTCTGCGACGACCCTCTGTTTACCCATACGTTTGGCTAAAAGGACTTGTCCAATACAGTTGTTGATTTTATGAGCGCCAGTGTGGTTAAGATCTTCACGCTTAAAATAGATTTTTGCGCCTCCTAACGCCTTCGTTAGGTTAGATGCCAAAGTCAAAGGATTGCTTCTGCCGATATAATCCACCTGTAGCTGTTTCAGTTCTTCTAGAAAGGTAGGATCATTCCGGTACATTTCAAAAGCATCAGCAACTGCTTTAAGCTTTTCTTCTAAAATCGGTGGGACAAAAGAACCGCCGTATTCTCCAAAATAACCTTCACCTGTATAGCTTACTGGATTGATCTGTGTCATGTGTGTTTCCTCCTGTTTTTAGTGGCGCACTGGCCATGTTTTTTTTTGATAAAGGACTTTTTAACGTTGATATTTTGACTTGATTTGCCCTTCAAAGCATTCCCATCATGACACCTCCTCCTAAAAAACTGCATTAAAAAAGCCCTCTATACATAAACTGTATAGAGGGCGATACATCGCGTTGCCACCTCAATTGACCTTTCGAAAAAGGCCATCTCTTTTAAGTACAGATTAAAAAAACAAATCGATACTCTATCTCTATAACGGGAGAATCCCGTGTTCCCTACTTTAAATTTCGGGTTCCACTCTAGAGTCCATTCAATGTCCCTTGCACCGCCAATCTTCCACCACTGATCAGCTCTCTTTACATGCTTAAGCATTTACTACTCTCTATCAACGCTTTGTTCGATGAAGTTATTTGAAGTGTACACTAAAAAAATAATAAGTGCAAGCATTATCTGAGAATTTAAATTTTTCTGAGAATTTAAATTTTCGATTTATCCGAGATCATTTTTGATCAAATCCTCATAGGTTTCGCGCTTGGTGACCAAACGGTGCTGGCCGTTATGGGTAAAGACAACAGCTGGTCGTCTGAGTTTGTTGTAGTTATTGGACATGGAGTAGTGATAAGCACCCGTTGAAAAAACCACCAAAACATCGCCGTAATCCGCTTTAGGAAGCATAATGTCCTTTATAATAATGTCACCTGATTCGCAGCACTTCCCAGCTACTGTGTAGAGCGTTGTCGCCGCTAGCTCGGGTTTGTTGCCAATCATTGCATGGTATTTGGCGTTGTAAAGGGCGGATCTTAAATTGTCTCCCATGCCGCCATCGACGGATAAATAATTTCTGACGTTAGGAATTTCTTTAATGGCGCCAACGGTATAGAGGGTAATACCCGCCTCGCCCACTAGCCATCTTCCTGGCTCTATGATAATACGCGGACGGTTGATTCCAATTCTCAAACTTTCTGATTCAATGGCTGCCATAAGGAGACTGAGGACGTCAGAAATTTTTGGAGGGTTATCCGCTTGGGTATAGCGTATGCCAAATCCGCCACCTATATTTAGGTCCGGCACCTCGAAGTTCAGTTCATTTT
>JBBRGL010000288.1:0-3558 GCA_038240675.1 Peptostreptococcales bacterium | reverse complement strand
TTATGCGTATCGGAATTGATTTAGGAGGAACAAATATAGCCGGCGGACTTGTGAACGACGCGGCACAAATAGTGTTTCAAAAGTCGTTGCCTACTCTCGCAGAAAGATCTTGCAAAGAAGTGGTCGATGACATTATTATGGTCATAGAAACTTTGATGGCAAAAGCGGTAGAGCTGAAGGATCCGGTGGTGGCTATCGGCATTGGTGTGCCTGGCCTTGTGGATGCAAAAGGGGAGGTCGTCCTTCACCTGACAAACCTGAGGTGGGATGATGTACCCCTCAAACAGCGCATTCAAGAACGCATAGAGCTGCCTGTTTATATCGAAAATGATGCCAATGCTGCTGCATTTGCTGAATGGCATTCTGGCGCATTAAAAGACGCTGAGGTTGCAGTTCTTATTACCCTTGGCACTGGTGTTGGCGGTGGTCTCATCCTCGGAAAGAAGCTCTACAGAGGGCAACGGGGCATCGGCGAACTGGGACATATGATTATCGAGAGAAACGGCAGACTTTGCGGCTGCGGTTTAAAAGGATGCTTTGAAGCCTATGCATCAGCCACGGGCCTTGTGAAAACGGCCTATGAGATATTGGCAGAGTCAAAGCGTCCATCGGATATGCGCAGTGATTCTGAACTTACGCCTAAAAATGTTGTAGATTTCGCCAAAGCCGGAGATGTGCTTGCACTAGAAGCCTTTGACAAGACTTTGGATTACTTGGCCATAGGAATCAACAATTTGATCAACATCCTCGATCCAACCTGTATTGCCATCGGTGGGGGACTGGCTCATGCGGGAGATTTTTTGTTGAGTGCCCTTGAAACAAAGGTGAAAAGCATGGCCTTTGACAGCGGACTGACACCGACACCCATTCGTTTTGCGCACTACCTGAACGACGCTGGCATTATTGGCGCAGCCCTTATGACGAATCAGTAAGCAAATATCCGACTCAGTGATTTGGACCTTTAAAACCAATTCAAAAGAATTAACGCAAAGGACGCCAAGGTAAGGCAAGTAGCATAAGGACGCAAAGGGATGGCATCTGACTTTTGTGTCCTTTGCGTATGTTTACTTTTGCGTCCTTTGCGTCGATGTTGAATCATTGGTCTTTGCTCACCGATAAATTAGCGCTATTAACCCATAATCCTCTTCTAAAAACAAAGACGGCAAAAAAATAAGTCAAAAAAAAGGATTTCAATAGAGTGCTGTCGAATACTAGGGATTGGAGGGCGAAAAGATGACACTTCGGCAATTCGAACCATTAAATGACACAATAAGAGACCTGCAATTCTCGGGGGTAATACGCATTAAGAAAGGCAGTACGACTGTATTCGATTCTGCTTCTGGTTATGCTTCCAAATCATACCGCGTTCCGAATACAATGAAAACTAGGTTTGCCAACGCTTCTGTAACTAAGATGTTCACTGCTGTGGCTTTTTTGGCGTTGGTTGAAAAAGGGCTTTTGTCTTTGGATCAATCCGTGACGGAATATTTGGATCTCGTTGATTCAGAACTAAAGGCTGAGATTACACCTTGGCATCTTCTGACCCATACGTCAGGCATAGCGGAGTATTTTGACAATTTAGATCCTAACGGATTTGAAAACTTATGGCTACAACTTCCAAATCAATATATCGATAACTTGGCCAAAATGCTGCCTTTGTTTATAGATGAACCCCCCATAGGCGCGCCTGGTCAACAATTTGATTATTGCGGGTCGGGGTTTATTCTCTTGGGTCTCATGGTCGAAAAAGCTATGGGGATTGACTACTACCATGCTATTCGACGTTTGGTTTTTGAACCCGCATTTATGATGGAATCGGATTTCATCCCCCTTCAAAATGTAGTAGATCACATCGCTGAGGGCTATATTCCACTGAAAGATGAGACCAACCGCATCGTTGGGTGGACGCGCAACATTTATGCAGTCCCCACCTATGGCCTCTCAGATGGTGGCGCATTTTGCACAGCCAGGGATCTGATCAAATTTATGAAAGCCCTCAGAGAAGGACAGCTTCTCAGTGCTGAGGGATTTGTCCAAATGGCCACGGCGCATGTAGCGGTCAGCGAAAACTATAGCTATGGCTTCGGCTTGTGGCTGGAATTTAAAGACGGCAACTTGTATAAATACGGCCATACGGGGGAAGATCCAGGTGTCAGTGCAAGGGTCTACTATTATCCAAAATATGATTTGGACGTGGTGGTGCTTGGAAATCACAGTTTTTCAACAAGTGCCATACTGTCAGAAATAGAAAAATGCTTGAATAACAACACGCTTTAAAGTACAAGGTCTTGACAGATGGAACCAGCAAAACAAGCAATTTAATAAACCTAGATTCTACGTCAATAAATTGAAAAACACTCTTAAAGCCGCAATATATATGGGTTCCTTCGAAATTCAACTTTCACCCATTGAGTGAAAGAAAAAAAGCACAAAATCATGATAAATTATCTGCTTTTGACACCTAATATGGGGTGAAATAATAGCAACAAAAGTTGTGAAAAGGGCTCTTAACTATGATTAACAAAATTGATTTTAAAGCTAAGAATCTAACATCAGAGAACCCGACGAACTAGGGCGACGTAGTTGTTTTCCTGAAAGAAAAATTCCGAAAATGCGGGTCTTTTTCTACTACTTAAGAATTCAAAAAGTAACGGGATTTTTGATCTTATTGAAAATGACCTTGTGTTTGATAATGATTCACAAATAAAATCAATTGGCATTTCCCAACGGGAAACAGCTATGCTGCCCTTGTTCATCGGGTGCTTTAATGCTTTCATATAACCTGCTTTTGTTGTTCAAACTTGACGCCTTGGATATCTCAGAATACAGACAGCAAATAAAGACTTTTCATTTGAAGTATGTATTTCTTGCAGCCAAAATAATAAAAACCGCAAGATCTGTAATTATGAAGTTGTCAGAAAACTATCCGTACAAGAAAGTGTATGAAAGATGTCTGATATAATCAAGGATATCATCTAGAAAATTGAGTGTTGCTCTGTGGATAACTTGCAGGGTTTAATAAGTACCTTTGTTGAACGGTTAGAATTAATAATTTAGCGGAAATGATTGAAAGGTGGTGATTAAAATGTTAAAAAACTCAAGAAGCAGATTAAATTCTTCGTGAAATAATGGTTTTTGAAGCTAATAAAAAATGCACGTGGAATTTAGGTTATACCTGAGCCTAAAATTCAACTGAGTCAGTTGCGTAATGAAGCTGGGATACTTGGCGCTGCGTTCATAGTGTGATCAAACGGTGTATAAACTGTAATTGCTATTATTCAGAGTAAATGATAAACTATTTATATCCAAAATAAAGCAAAAATGGAGGTTGTATGAACGAGGTATCAAATATCCAAGCTCGTAATCATCAAATAATGAAAATTATCGCCGTTACATATTCAATTATTGGTGCAATTTCTTTAATCGGCGCATATGGAGTCTTTTTAACACCTGGTTATTCAGGGGATTTAACTGTTTATTCAATTGGAACGATCACTGTTTTTGCTTTGTTTGCCATTGCCAACGCCATTTATCTAAAAAATCACTTTAGTCGGTTTT
>JBBRGL010000287.1:0-3564 GCA_038240675.1 Peptostreptococcales bacterium | reverse complement strand
GGCCGTGTCCTTCCTATTGGTGGCTTGAAAGAGAAAAGCCTTGCAGCAAGACGCGCGGGCATCACAACGATTTTGATTCCCAAAGAAAACGAAAAAGATTTAAAAGAGTTGCCAGAAGAAGTATTGAAAGGGATTACTTTTATCCCCGTTGAAAATATGGATCAAGTTTTAGCAAATGCCTTGGTTTCGCTTGAGACAGTTGTTAAAGTCAAAGCCCCTCGAAAAAAAACGGAGTCTAAAAATGAAGATTAAAAGCAGTGAACATTTAACAAGCGCCGTTTTTCAGGATCAATATCCCGATACCTTGATGCCTGAGTTTGCCTTTGCAGGCCGTTCTAATGTCGGCAAGTCCTCTATGATCAATATGCTTCTCGGTCGCAAAGGGCTAGCCCGAACCAGTTCAAGCCCTGGTAAAACACAGTTGCTGAATTTTTACCAAATCGATGATGCGTTTCGATTTGTCGATTTGCCGGGATATGGTTATGCCAGAGTCTCAAAGGACAAGAAGGCCGGTTGGGGGCAAATGATCAACACATATTTGACCACACGGCCAAATCTCATCGATGTGATCCTCCTCGTCGATATTCGCCATGAGCCTTCAGAAGATGATTTTATGATGTTTCAGTGGATCAAAGAATCCGGATACAGAGGCATAGTTTTTGCAACTAAGCTAGACAAAATAAAAAACAGCGATTTAATGGCGCAAATGAATCTCGTGAAAAAAACCCTCCATATGACGGATGAAGATCTTCTTTTCACAGTATCCTCAGATGACAAAAGAGGCAAATACAAGATATGGGACTTTTTTAACGATAGCTTCAAAACTCATGGTTTTGAAATTTTCATGGAGCGTCAACAAGAAGAAAACAGTTATCATGCTAGGCTACAGGAAGCACAGAAGAAAATGGCGAAAGCTAAAAAGAAATAACTTTGATTAGGGTGTCAAAAGCCCTTAGTATGCGGTATGACTATTCGAAAAACATACTTTTGACACTCTAATCAACTTTAAAGCCTAGAGCATACAAACTCTAGGCTTTTTTTTATGAGTCTATGAGAAACACGCTTATGTCACTCAATGAGAAAGTTTTTTTGCAAGAAAGCTAAAGAACAAAAGGCCAATAGCCAACAAAACAATGGCGAAGGGAATGCTGCGGATGCCGACTAAGTCAGCAGATTTTCCAAGTGCAGAGGGAATTAAAGAACCGCCTAAAGAAGCAAAAACTGTGATGAAGGAGCTCATAGAGCCTGATCGGCTGGGATATTTGGAAATGACGGCAGCCATATTCGTCGGAAAAATCCCTGCATAAAGAAGGCCAAGGAGGATGACAACGACAACCAGGAATGTTGTAGGCGGAAGTATTGCCCACGCCGCAGTAGCCAGAACTGTAATGACAGACACTCCAATGAGGAAGCTTTGAAGCCCCAACTTATCGGCTAAGTTTCCTGTAAACAAACGGGCTATTGTAAGAGCGCCCCAAAAAGCAGAGGCAATCAAAGTAGGTGGTAGGAAGCTTCCCACCACAACCTCTTTCCAGTATAGCGGTAGCCAACCATAGGTGGAAACTTCAAGTCCTACATAGAAAAAGGCCAACATGCCAGAGATCCATAGATAGGGGCTTTTGAAAGGGAAGTGCTCAGAGGGCTCATGATCAGGCTTGACATGGGGTATGGGTAAGGTACTCAGCAGTAGGGCGACAACTATTGGAAATATTGACGTAATCAAAAAAACGAGTCGCCAAGAAAAAAGCGTTGAGAGGCAAAGCGTGGTCAAAATTGGACCAAAAATTGCACCGACGCCAAAGAAAAAATGCAGAAAATTAAGGGCACCGCCTTTATTGTCATTTGTGTAATCGGCACACAGTGCATTGATGCCAACTTCATAAGCGCCAAAGCCAATGCCTGAAGTAAGGGTCCAGATAAGAAGGGTGACAAAACTATTCGAAAAAACACTGCCCCCTAACCCAACAGCGAGAATAATACTGCCGACGATCAAGAATTTTTTCTTGCCATAAAGATCAGCCAAATGCCCCCCCAATAGAACAGAAAACAAAGCACCGATAAACTGCCCCGAAATAACAAGACCCGTTTGGGTAAAATCCATAGCTATTTCAACCTTTGCAGCAGCAACGATAGGCCCAATAATACTGGCGACAAGACCAAGTGTCACAAACCCCATATAGAGAGAAGTGTTTAACCGAGATGAAAAAGACATGCCATAAGCCTCCATAATCCTGAATACCTCTATTGTACGCCATACCCCTTCCACCCGTCAAAGAAAAAGCATAGGGGACGGTTCTTTTTGCGTGATTTTTGATATTTCTTGACCCTCCCGTGCACGAGAGGGTTTATAATGATCTTATGAGAATAAACACACATTTTAGGAGGCATTAATATGGAAAATAAATGGCGTAAACTTGAGAAAGCACTCTACCTTCCAATGGCTAAACCAGAGCTTGTTACAGTTCCAAATTTCAAATTTTTCACCCTTAGGGGTCAAGGCAACCCCAACAGCGAGGCGTTCCAAAAGTCTATTGAGGCACTCTACGCCCTCTCTTACTGTATTCGAATGATGCCTAAAAATGGGGTTGTTCCAGTAGGCTATTTTGAATATACAGTCTACCCCTTAGAAGGCATTTGGGATTTGACTGTGGTAGACAAGGGACAAATCACCGGTGCCATTGACAAAGATGCTTTGGTGTACACAATAATGATACGACAACCGGATTTTGTGACAGAAGAGTTGGCACTTCAAGCATTACAAATAGTCAAAAGGAAGAAACCAAGCTTAGCTTTGGATCAAGTTGCTTTTCAGTCCATCAACGATGGCAAATGCGTTCAGATGCTTCACGAGGGCCCATTTGAGACTGAGTCAGAGACTTTTGATCTCATGAAAGCATTTTGCAAAGTCAATAATTTGAAAATTAAAACCCTTGCACACCGAGAAATCTATCTTTCAGATTTTAGAAAAACAGAAAGTTCAAAATTAAAAACCGTGCTACGGTATAGTGTAGAATAGTAGATTCAAAAGCCATAAGAATAAGGTCAAGTGCTATGATGCGTTTTCGAATGCTGTGGAAGACCATGATATTGAGCTGTATGGATGTGTTTCCTCGATTTGAGGACAACGGATGAATTAAAAATCTGAGAAGAAATTTTGATCCACTGCAGGGTCTAATTGAACCCCATATGACAGTTGGGCGTTTTGAAAGCAAAGATGAGATGGAGACAGTGTATAATGCTATTAAAGGGACTGCTTTTGATTTCAATACGAAGGTTGACAGGGTGGTTATTGAGGTCATCGGCGCTCATGAAGAATCCATCACTGAAAGCGAAATAATTTTGGGAGCATAAACATATAATGGGTCAAAATAACCAAAAAATCACGCAAAAAGAACCGTCCCCAATGCTTTTGAATGCTTTTGGTTGCACTTGGGGTGAGGGTGTGGTATGATGAAATGTAACATTAACGCTTGCCCAAGCGAGGCCAGCATCTTTTAACGGATGCTGGCCGTTTATTTTTTTGTGGATGATTAGGACTAGAGAATGGCTACTGCGCGGATGGGA
>JBBRGL010000286.1:0-3565 GCA_038240675.1 Peptostreptococcales bacterium | reverse complement strand
CCTATGATGTACTCTGTTTTACACAAGATATACAGCGGATTCAGTGGGTGGACATCATAGGGGATGATGCGCTGGAGTTGTTGATCTCTTACTACTCTGATTGCACATCGGATGGATTGTTTGAGGTGTATACCTTTGGGGATAAGGTCGAAAAAATTTACACGAATACCTTCAATAATTGGATTTTTGGAATCCTTGAAAAAGGAGAACATGGAAAGTTGTATGCTGTTTTAGAGACGAAATCTCAAGAGGGCATCAGGCTCTATACAATAGAAGAAAAGGATCCGAGGTCAGAATTCAAGACAACGGCAAAGGCTCATTTGGATTTGAACTACGGTGCAGAGTCGATTCAAATAGGTGCTGTGAATGCATCTCAGAATGGTATTTTTATTGATGGAAGCGTAGGCGCCCATTCTAGCGTGACGGATATCGTCGTTCGCAACCATGGACGGCTCCAATCTGTCACACAAAACAGTGAGGGAATCAATGAAACAACTTTTAAACCCTATTATGCAGCCTCAAAAGACATCGATGCTGACGGGATTATAGAAGTGCCATTTATGTCAGCTGCCATTGGCGATGAGGAGCTCACCATGTATGAAACCAGTTGGATCTATACTTGGAAAAACCTTATGCCAAATGGGACGTGGATCAAAAAAGCAGTGACGGTTGAAAGCTACGGTCTTGGTACTGTAAGGGTCCCAG
Source organism: Peptostreptococcales bacterium (assembly GCA_038240675.1). Taxonomy (GTDB): domain Bacteria; phylum Bacillota; class Clostridia; order Peptostreptococcales; family Acidaminobacteraceae; genus JBBRGL01. The sequence goes on along the minus strand of JBBRGL010000286.1, from coordinate 2,860 downwards.
AGGACTGGGTGCCCTATCTTGCCATTGAGAATATCTATCATGCTAACAATGCTATAGAGTTGACGCTCATCTATGACAACAAAGAAATCAGAGAGCCTATGATGACTTTTCATTTGATCCCCTCAGAGAATTTTGATGTGAGTGCGTACCCTGGAGGCGTTGTCATCGAAAAAAAACCCTTATACGTTGTTTTACTCAAAGTTTACGAGGGGAACCAAAACAAGATGATGAACCTTACATTAGAGGAGATTTTGAAATCCTTTAAGTCAGAGCCGAGAATTGAAGAATAGGGGGTCATTTATGAAATTGATTGTTGTAGAAGATGAGTATGGAATCAGAGAGTTTCTACGACTGGGTCTCGAGGGACTTGGCAAAGTAAGGGCATTCGATAACGCCAAGTCGGCACTTGCTTACGCAGAGAGTCACCTGGATATTGATATTGTCATCATGGATGTCATGATGCCAGAAATGGATGGTTTTGAAGGGACTAAGCACTTTAGAAATGAGTTTCCAGAAGTTGGCATCATTCTTTTGACAGCTAAGGGTCAACTTGAGGATAAGCTCAAGGGTCTGGCTCAGGGTGCAGATGATTATTTAGTCAAACCCTTTGCCTTAAAGGAATTGATTGCACGCATTGATGCACTCTACCGCAAAGTCAGTGCCCTCAAACAAAATAAGCGCTTGTTCGACTCCGAACGCATCCCCTTTGAAGGGGGCTTTCTCAACTTGACAAATAATTGTTTAGAGCTTAGTGATGATGTGGTCAAACTCACCTCTACAGAGACGCAGATCATTGAGCTGCTCCTAAGATTTAAGGATAGGGCCATTTCACGCGACGAATTTTTGAATTGCATCTGGGGCATGGATTTTGTAGGGTCTGTAAAAATAGTGGATGTGAATATTCAAAGACTGCGTCGTAAACTCGGGAAAAATAAAATTGAGACGGTTTGGGGAGAAGGTTATAAATGGGTGCCAGAAAAAGAAACTCACTTGTAACAAAATGGTGTATACGGTATGTCGTCGTGATTTTCATGGCTATTGCCTTTCTCATCAGTGTGACGGCCTATTTCAAGCAGGATTACGAGAGATTGTCCATGCAGACGCTTAAAGCGCGACTTGACACAACGACAGAGTTTTATAACCGTATTCTTGAGTCAGGGATGCCGATGCTTTATATTGCCTCGGAAATCAAAGAATTGACCAAAAACCAATTTTATATGGCTTTTCTTTTCAATCAACAGGGAGAAGTGATTATTAGCCATGGACGGATGGGGCAATTGAACAGTCAGCCTTTTGCCATTAAAGAGATCGGTGAAATAACAAGAACCAGCAACGGAGAAAGGGTCATTAGCATCGACCGAAAACTTGAGAAAGATGGCGTCTGGATTGCCACCTTGCGTTTCAGCACTTCTCTAAGACAACTGGATTTCAAATACCAGCAGTTTGTTTTAGGCTTGTCCTTTGTGAGTTTTTTGTTGCTCAGTCTATTAGTGTTGCTCAGTTATATCTTTATGCGCTCTATGGTCAAGCCGCTCATCGATATGAAAAATATCGCAGAGGTTTACGCAAAGGGTAATTTTGATGTGGATATGACTATATCCCGAAATGATGAGATTGGGCAATTGGCAGAAACCATGCAGTCCATGGCAAGAGAACTTAAGCATATGGAGGACTCTAAATACCAATTTATCGATTCTGTAACCCATGAGCTTAGAACACCTATGACCTCTATTTTGGGGTGGTGCGACCTGATGGAAATGCGCCCTGAGCTATCTGACAAAGGTATACAGATGATCAAAATTGAAACTCAGCGGTTGGGGGAGTTGGTCTCTAATTTTATGGCCTTCAACGCCATGAAATTCACGCAGGAACTGAAGCTGTCTCAGTTTGATCTTATAGAACTCCTCGAAGAGGTCTTGTTGGTTTTCAAGCCGCGTATGGACCGTTATTTTATAACAGCGGAAAAGCAGTGGGCATCTGAGGTGCTGCCTGTGGTGTCAGATCGTGGAAAACTCAAGCAAGTGATCGTCAATATCCTGGATAACGCCATGAAATTCTCAAGTCAAAACACGACTATCCAAATAACCCAAGAAAATCGCCAGGAAGGTTACTTTATCTCCGTGGTAGATCAAGGCTCAGGTATTCCTAAAGAACACTTGAATCAGTTGACCAACAAGTATTTTAGAGGCAGTAGCGATAAGCAGGGAATGGGTCTTGGACTTGCTATCGTCAGTGACTTAATGCACTGCCTCTCAGGGACGCTAAAAATAGAGAGTCAACTCGGAATTGGTACGCAGGTTACATTAGAATTTAAAACGTTGATGGTCGAGGATGTAGAAAGTCTCATCCATCTTTAGGCGGAATATAAGAGCGTGATCTCAAATAACTTAAGGTTCATTTGAAATGACGTTCTTTTTTATCTAAATTTCAAAATGAAATGTGATGTGAAATGGAAAATGTCCTGAAACACTTTATCTTTAGAATAGCAGAGTGAATCGAAAGGGTGGTTCGGCGCTTCACGTGGGACAGTAGTGGGACGGTAGTTGTGGGGCAGTTCAGCGCTTCGCGTGGGACGGTTGTGGGACGGTTGTATGGGAGAGATTGTTTTGGGGTCGAGACCCGTTTAGGTCACTTTATGCTCATGATTTGAGTGTTGCATTTAGTGTATGATGCTGATTGCTTAAAACCGAAAGTCGATACTGAAATCTTGATTTGAGTATCAAAAGTAAGTTTCTCGATTGTTCATACTGCAAATAGTTCCAGTTGAACATTCCGGAACTATTTGCAGTATGAACAAGATCAACTACGGACTTTTGACACCCTAATCAATCTGCTATTCAGAAGACATAATCCCTTGCGT
>JBBRGL010000285.1:0-3588 GCA_038240675.1 Peptostreptococcales bacterium | reverse complement strand
AATCCACTCTTTAAGAGGGCAGCCTGAAGTTCTGAAGTGGTGTAGCTCAGCATCCAGTTGGAATTTGGAGCATCCAAGGAATAAAGATCAGTGGTCCCACGAATGTAATTAAGAACCGCAGACCATACGTTCTCACTGCTTTCTGTGGCTCCGCCACTGTTGCTGTGGTAAAAAGCGCTAATAGGAACACCGTTGAAATAAATCAGCATACCTCTTGTGGCTTCTACAGCTTGTGTACACTCTGGTTTTTCAGCTTCTACACCTCCATAGATTTGACAATCGGTATTTGAACACAAGTCAAATCCATTGGCTTTGTGTTTGTTTAAATTCAAAATGGCGAAATTCCGCGCTGCGACAGCCTGTGCTTTCAAAGCTTCTGCGGGCCAATTGTAGGCCATTTCCTTTGGCAAAACACCATAGAGGTAGGTGTTCACAGGTTGAACATTGATGTGATTCAATGCCTTTGCATTCCCCATACCCTGAACGATAATGCCACTGTGATACAGTTTGCTTTTGAGTTGATAAAAAGGTGACTCTCCCGATGCACTGAAGACGACAGGGGTACTGTCGGTGTGAATAATTGTGACTGCTAGGCCCGTTGCACTCATTTGATTTGGTTGAGGTTCAATGAGTGAAAGGCTCAAATCAGGATACTGAGAAGCAAGCGCATTCAATTTGCTTTGCGCTTCCTCGCGGCTAGAAGCCAGTGCTAATAAGGGTCGCAAATTGCCACTAAAATAATAGCCTACGGGCTGCACACCTCTTGAATTTGCCAGCAAATCCGCCTCTTGTTTATTTCCAAATCCTTGAACAGTAGCGACGCCAAATTGGGTGCTTCGCACAAAGTCAAGATGGGTTTCTGAGGGAAGATCTCCTAGCGCAGTAATGCGTCCCCCGACGACTGTCCCCATTTGTATACTGGACAAAAAGTCTGCACTGTAGGTTGTTGAACCGCTTTGGCCATATTGGATGCCAATTCTGAGAATTGTATTGGCATCCACTTCAGCAAAAGATACTGCGCTTGAAACAATAACCAATGCAAAGGCAATCCACCCTATTTTCATCTTCATCATTCCGTTTCCAACTCCCATTTGATTTCTGTCACCCGGTTGTCTATCAAGCCCAAATGCTCATAGCATCTCCGTGTTGCTACCCGTCCACGAGGTGTGCGTTGTAAAAAGCCTAATTGGATCAAATAAGGTTCATAGACATCTTCAAGGGTATTTTTTTCTTCATTAGTAGAGGCTGAAAGGGTATCCAGTCCCACTGGCCCTCCATCAAAATGATCAATGATAGTTGACATGATTTTACGGTCTACAAAATCAAGTCCCAACACATCAATATCCAGTAGGTCAAGGGCATCCTTTGCAACGGCAAGGTCAATGCGTCCATCCGCTTTCACTAGGGCAAAATCTCTGACCCTTTTGAGAAGACGATTGACAAGTCGAGGTGTCCCCCTACTGCGTCTTGCGATTTCTGTCACCGCTTGACCTTCGATTTCCACGCCGAGGACATCGGCTGAGCGTCTGACAATCTCCTCAAGTTCAATTGTTTCATAAAGTTCAAGCTTGAGCATGACCCCAAATCGGTCACGGAGAGGCGACGTCAGTTGACCCGCTCTTGTCGTTGCCCCTACAAGTGTGAATGGTGGCAAATCAATTCTTACACTCCTTGCCATAGGACCTTTTCCGATAATGATATCCAGAGCGTAATCCTCCATAGCCGGGTAAAGGACCTCTTCAACAGCGCGGTTCAGGCGATGGATTTCATCGATAAACAAAACGTCGTTTGCACTTAAATTACTCAGAATAGCGGCCAAATCTCCCGGTCTTTCAATGGCAGGACCAGATGTAATCTTAATATGCACATCCATTTCATTGGCAATGATATTGGAAAGGGTTGTTTTTCCTAGACCTGGCGGCCCATAGAGAAGCACATGATCTAAAGGCTCACCCCGTTTTTTTGCGCTTTCCATAAAAATGGAGAGTTTTTCTTTAATGCGTCCCTGTCCTATATACTCATAGAGCCTTTGAGGCCGTAGTGAAAACTCTTGTTTATGATCCTCGTGTTTGATTTCAGGGGTGACTATGCGTTTAAGTTCCATTCACGTTACCTGCTTCCTGCACTTTTTAAAGCGATTTTGATGGCATCTTCAACAGTGATGGCTTCTAAATCTTGACCGGTCAACATGGTGGCGATTTCTCTGCCACTAAATCCAAGTCCCATCAGTGCATCCGTAATATCTTGTCTCGCCCCTCTACTTTTCGGTGAAACGGGGGTTGAGACCATATGTGGCAACCCATTAAAGGCTTTGCTGATTTTATCTTTCAACTCCAAAATAATTCTTTGAGCTGTTTTTTTGCCGACACCTGGCGCCCTTGTGAGAAGAACGTCATTCTCAGTCGCGATCATATGAATCATGTCGTTGTATTCAAATGCAGACAGTATGGCCAGCGCCATTTTGGGGCCAACGCCACTGACGCCGATGAGCATGTGAAACAACTCTAGTTCAATGGGTTCATAAAATCCACACATTTTGAGCTCGTCTTCTCTGACCAAAAGGCTGGTATGCAATTTTACAACGCCGCCGATCTCTTGAATTTCTTGTATGGTAGCCCTAGAGGTATAGACCCTATACCCCATATGGTTGTTTTCGATAATGACATAGTCGTTGCCAATGCCCTCGACAGTCCCTTTAATATATTCAAACATTGCATCACCTCTCATCATTCAATGATCTTATCATACCATAATCAAACTGATGTTCCTATACTCTACCCGCTCAGAATCCATGAAAATGGCCTTCAAAAGGATCAAAATCCGCTTAAAGGCCCAAATAGGTTAAACTTCGATTTTTTTCTTAATTTTGCCCATATCGTCGAGCTGAAGACCAAGGTTGAATTCCTTGTTGATTTGCTCATCGATGCGCACTGTTTTGTTTTTCAAATTAGCGGCAACAATTTCTTTCAAAAGCAGTTCTCTGTTTTCAATGCTGGGCTTCAAATAATAATAGTATTTATTTTTGTCTGCAAGCATGACAAATTTGTTGAATTTTCGCGTTCTTGTGATGTAGAGTAAATAGGTCCATTCAAAAACCATCCGCTCTTTTGTACCTACTTTTTCAAAGAGCCCTTTAGGCGTCACGATTAGTTCCAACCGTGAGATCTTGGCAAAATCCTTCAGCAAAAGCATCAAGACAACTCCGCCAAATATTGCAAAATAATAGTTATTTGCGGCTAAAGACATGCCTGACAATAGAACAATGAGAAAAATGGAAAACAAATCTTTTGCCAATGATTTTTTGGTGTAACGATACATAATATCCCCCAGTATCCACTGATTTCTGCGTACTCATAAATCTACATATCATTATACTGGATTTCCGACTTTTTAAAAACTATTATTACTTAACGCTGGCAATAAACTCTGAACCATAAGCGATCATGTCCTCTTGTAACGCAAGGGATTCTGTCTTCTGAATAGCAGATTGATTAGGGTGTCAAAAGTCCGTAGTTGATCTTGTTCATACTGCATATAGTTCCGGAATGTTCAACTGGAACTATATGCAGTATGAATATTTGAGAAACT
>JBBRGL010000284.1:0-3611 GCA_038240675.1 Peptostreptococcales bacterium | reverse complement strand
CAAGTGGATTTATTGTTGTGATCAGTGAAAAAATTCCTTGTATATGCATGAAGGCTAAAATTTTAATGTAGCTTATATTTGCCTGTGGAGGAGAAACAAGATCAAAGCTCAATTTAATACATGGCTCCTCAAATACTATTTTGTGTTTATCAAATGCATCTTGTACGAGTACACCCTTCTTATTTGGATGGTAATCTTTTGATGCCTTACGGACTGCAATTGAATTTATCTCTTCTGATTCATATCTTGACGGACTATTGAAAATTGTAACTGATGAAATATGACGTTCGATATTTGACTTCTCAGTGTTACATTGCTCACATGCCCGAAAAATGAAATTAAAGGATTTACCTCCATCCAATGTGCCAGACGGGACAAATTCTCTAGCGATAAGATGCTCTTTATTAGAATTGATGTTCGATCCCTTGCCAACAAAAGAGCCACAATAGAGGCAATGCTGATTTGATTTATCTGGTTGTTTATGGAACCAAATCACCGGTTGATTTTGTTTATGCCTAAATATCCCGCTCAACTTGTCTCTCTCCACTTTTATTATCTTCACGACCAACGGCTTGAGGGTGACCCGCCAGTCTTTTAGGGCGGGTCGTGCCGATTGTTGGAAGCTTCATTTTTTGTCTTATGTGAAAAAATGGGGAATTGAGATTTGACCCTCATTCCCCTTATTGAACTCAAGTTCATTTGTATGGAAAAAAGCAATTTTTATTTGTTGGGTAAAACATAGGGTCCAGGCGGAATTCCTGGGCCTGGATAGGTAAATGTTTTATTGTTAGCCTGCCGAGCTAATGGGACATAATTAGGCGCAGCTTTAGTTACCGCCGCATTTATTGCCATAACAACCAATGAAGCAATCCCACCGCCACCAGAATTTTGCGGTACATACACCATTTTTTCGTTATGCTCCCAAAGTGTATCCCCGGTTTTCCCATCTTTGATCACATAAGACAAATCAACATTAACCTGTGTTGAAAACACCAAGTATTGCGCATCCCACTGATTAATCGTCACATACAATACTGCGTCTGCTCCGAACAAATTGGTAAGTTTCTCAACAGATGCATTATGAACAAGGGTCGAGTCAGACAAACCATCATCCTCCAGCATTCGTTTCACGAGATTAACCGGAAAAACGTAGTAACCTTGCTCAGCCAGAGGAATTGTTATAGTAGACAGACAATAATCTGCAGCGGTGACTTCAACACTTTTATTTACCACGGGAACAATCAATATTGAATTTGGTTTGGCTTCGTTGAATTTAGTGTAATCTTTTGGTACGGTTACGCATCCTGCTATCAATGCAAATGAACCTATCAAGAGAAGTCTGATCATTTGGTCACCTCTGAAGTCTGGACCGGATTTATTGTAGAAGCTTCTTTTTTCTTCTCTCCCTGAGTAGATCTTTTCTGTGCATTATTTATCATTTTGGCCATCAGGACTTTTGATTCAGGCCATTTGTCTTGTTCTTTCTTGAAATAGTTTATCGCTTCTGGGAAATTTCCTTTTTCATAAAGAACGTAGCCATATTCGGCATATATACCGGGAGGGACTTTCCCTTCTGATTCACCATCTTCAATTACTTCTTTAAGGCTTTCTACAAATTGATCGTATTCAGCTGGATTTTTATAATGGTCGTAAAGGTTTTGGTCGTAATTGTGCCATGCATATTTTGTTTGAACACAACCTGTCATCATCAAAATAACGGCACAAACAAGAAAATAATTGATATTTTTCACACTTCCCCCTTATCGCACAGTAATGGTTTTTAATTCACTTTCTACAAAAATATTCTGATCATATAAAATCTGTCCATTTTCAGTAATCGAAACTCTATGGGTGCCTGGTTCAATCGTAAGAGTTTGAGGATCACCATTATATGTTACAGCCAAGCCCATTTTAAGCCCATCAATTAAGAGTACTGCAGTTGTTGATGCTCCCTTAATAGCAATTCTGGGGCGTGAATCAACTGAACGTACAGTTGTATTTGGCATGGTGCAGCCAAGCATAAGAGAAAGGATCAGCATTATAGGTACTATTTTCATTTCTTCACCTCTTCTACATATATTTTCCCTAAGCTGGCTGCTGTTACATTGCCCGTCACAACTTCACAGACAGACCCTTCATTGTTTTCATTTTCTCCAAAAAAAGAAGCAACCTTGATTTCAGCTATTTTCTTGGAAGGCAAGTTTATGTCGAATCCGGTTTGCCTGCTTTTTACCGTAGCACCCTGTTCCATTACCTGAAGGATGTCACCAACTTTCAATCCTTGTTTTTGACCACCACTTATAAAAACCTGACCACTTTGAACCTCCAGAACGTCTGTTTTCCATGCCCGTTCGTCCAGCGAAGAAACAAGTTTATCAAGCATGTCTGAAATTGATGCGGATATAGCACGGTCATTCAATGTTGCATCATATTCTGCACGACTTCCGAATCCTGCTATTTCTCCAGATTCTGTATTTGCTTCTCCAACACCAGCGGCTGAGAAAAATGCCTGCCCGGTTTTTACATCAACAAGTCTGGCTTCTACCTTTGACCTGGCAGATTGAAGCTTGGTGCTTGATAGAAACCCTGATTTCCCCCCTACAGACCTTCCGAATTCAGTAACAGAGCCAACTATCAAAGCATCTACCCCTACTAGTTTGGCATCACCTGTAATGGCCTGTTCTTTCTGTATCTTGGAAAGATCGGTACGTTCAAAAACAATGAACTTATTTGATTTTATGAGTTTTGCTGCCAGCATGTCTGATGCTTGTTTTCCGATACGATCATAGTCCTGATCGGTCATCAAGGATCGCCCATAGTTGGATTCGTTGGAGAATCGTGCAATAGCAATCTTCCTTTTGTATTGCTTTAAGACAGGCAACTGCACCGCTTCCTGAGCTTTAAGTTGCTGGGCTTTTGATTGTGGTGCTTCAACGTTCTCCGGTGGTGTTGATACTGTAGCGCAACCAGCGGGTAAAAGCAGGGCAATTCCTAGAACAAGGCATCGTTTATTAATCATTGACTCCTCCAGATTTTAATTTGAAACATTGTAGATGAAATTTGGAATTTAACACTCTATTTTATGTCATTACTAATGTGGCTACATTACTTTTCATTTGCTTCCTCCTCATTTTAGCTCCGAGGGATACCGCCAAAAAACAAGACGGAGCCTTTGTCTTATCGTCCAACGGCCCGGCAGAACACCGGCGGTTTTAGGCCGGTGCTTCTGTCTTGTTGGACCCTCGTTTTTTACTTTTGTCTCGTGTCAAGGGCTGACCCCTTCGGTTGTTGTATTTCCTTTACTGTCTCTATTTAATTTTAATGATGCGACTAAACTCAGCTTGCAGATCTTGGAACTGCTCCCTCCTGATCTTGTTAAATTCACCCCATGTAATATTACCTTCATATAAATCGAGAGCAGCTTTTTCAGACTGAATAAAAAGCTTCTGCAACACTGTGCAAATTACTTTATATTGTGATTCTCCATATGTTTGAATAACTGCAATAGTCTTATTATTTGAGTCATTGGTATCAACCCTATACCTGGAAAATCCAATTTTCTCAGCTTCTGAAATGAAGGAGTTATCAGATTGCTGCTTCAAAGTCATCTT
>JBBRGL010000283.1:0-3616 GCA_038240675.1 Peptostreptococcales bacterium | reverse complement strand
TATCGACTTTCGGTTTTAAGCAATCAGCATCATACATTAAATGCAACACTCAAATCATGAGCATAAAGTGACCTAAACGGGTCTCGACCCCAAAACAATCACTCCCATACAACCGTCCCACAACCGTCCCACGCGAAGCGCTGAACGGCCCCACAACTACCGTCCCACTACTGTCCCACGCGAAGCGCCGAACAACCCTTTCGATTCACTATGCCATGCGAATGCTGTGGTATTTTAGGACATTTTCGAATACACATCACACACTTTTGCAAATAAAAAGGCAACTATTCCCGTCGACTCTGTAATAATCCGCCAAAGTGCCTAAGAGAGCAGCTTTTGCAGGCTGCTCTCTTGGGCACTTTGGGGTCGGAAATTCAATCGCTAGTGGATATGGGCTTTTCTATTTCCCAAATAAGCTCCCAATGCCTATATTGCCAAGTAAGCTCCCTTCATCTTTGGCACCACCTGCACGGCCATCCATCGTCGCTCTAATAATGTTGACAACGCGGCTAAACGGAAGGGACTGAAGCCAAATGGTACCTGGACCAGTCAAAGTGGCTAACGCCAATCCTTCTCCAGAAAAAAGTGCCGTTTTAATGCCTGAAAATTGAATGTCATAATTGACTGTGCTGGTCATGGCAACGAGGCAGCCTGTATCTACTCTGAGGAGTTCACCGGGCTTTAAATCTTTACGGGTAATCGTTCCGCCGCTGTGTATGAAAGCATTGCGGTTCCCTATGAGTTTTTGCATAATAAAACCTTCACCACCAAAGAGCGCCACACCCACCTTTTTTTGAAAAGCGATTTCGACTTGAGTGCCCTTTTCAGCACATAAAAACGCATCTTTTTGACATATAATTTGTCCACCGTATTCGCTTAAATTCAAAACGATGATTTTACCTGGATATGGTGCTGAGTAGGCCACCTTTTGAACACTATTACCCCTATTGGTGAAAAGGGTCATAAATAGACTTTCACCTGTTAACATCCGCTTACCTGCTGATAAAAGCTTTGAACCCAAATCATCTTTATCTTTGCCAGAACCATCTCCAAAGATAGTTTCCATTTGAATGCCCTGTTCCATATACATCATAGCGCCGGCTTCTGCAACAACACTTTCACCTGGCTCAAGTTCAATTTCTACAAATTGAACATCGTGTCCTTCAATGGTGTAATTCGCTCTTCCGTCAGTTGTTGCTGGCTGCAGCTGTACAAATTGAGTTGCTACAGTCACTTCACCCTCAAATGGAACTCCACAACTTTGGCAAAACTTTCCTGAATCTGTGTTTTGAGAACCACACTTTGTACAAAATTGACTCATGTTGTTTCCTCCTTCATTCTCTCATGTCATAAAATAAGCGCTATACTGATCTTTTTGTTTCAAAACACTCTAAAATCATCAGTTTTAAAACAATTACCCAAGGAATGTATCCTTTAAACACACACTATCTTTTCGCAAATTGTTAGCAGTCGTCAGTGTCGAGTGCTAAAAAATCTTGACAAGACATTTTTTTCGTTTTATGATTGTTATGACTGGTTCAGTCTTAATACAGAATACAAATTAAAGGAGTGTCCCTATGTCTCAAACTAAAGGTCAATTATCCATTCACAGCGAGAATATTTTCCCTATTATCAAAAAATGGCTTTATTCAGACCACGATATTTTCTTGAGAGAGCTTGTTTCCAATGCTTCAGATGCCATCACAAAACTTAAAAAACTAGCCTCTATGAGCGAAATCACCTTGCCTGATGACACAGCATTTAAAGTACAAGTCATTTTGAATCCTGAAGACAAAACCATTACGTTTATTGACAACGGCATTGGTATGACACAGGAAGATGTCGAAAAATACATCAATCAGATCGCCTTTTCAGGTGCAGAGGACTTCCTCAACACCTACAAGGACAAAACAGACAAGGACCAAATCATAGGCCATTTCGGTCTTGGTTTTTATTCCTCCTTTATGGTTTCAGATCAAGTTGAAATATTCACAAAATCATACATTGAAGATGCACCTGCCGTTCACTGGGTATGCGACGGCGGCACGGACTATAGCCTTGAAACCATTGAAGGCGAAGAGAGAGGCACACGCATAGTCCTCCATTTAGGCGAAGAAGGCAAAAGCTTCCTCGACAGCTATACCGTCAAACACACCCTCGAAAAATACTGCGGATTTATGCCCTACCCCATTTTCTTCACAAATACTGCCGATACACCAAAAGAAGGCGAAGAACTAAAAGCCCTCAATGAAACACACCCGCTTTACTTGAGCCAGCCAAGTGCTTGTAACGATGATGAGTACAAAGAATTCTACCGCAAAACATTTTCAGATTACAAAGAGCCACTTTTCTGGATTCACCTCAATATGGATTATCCCTTTAACTTAAAAGGCATTCTCTATTTCCCAAAACTAAGCTCAGAATTTGAAACGTCAGAAGGCAGTATCAAGCTTTACAACAATCAAGTATTTGTGGCTGAGAACATCAAAGAGGTCATTCCAGAATTTTTGCTTCTCCTCAAAGGCGTCATTGATTGTCCAGATCTTCCCCTCAACGTATCCCGCAGTTTTCTCCAAAACGATGGCTTTGTCAAGAAAATTTCCGACTATATCAGTCGCAAAGTTGCCGACAAGCTCACGGGGCTCTTCAATACCCAACGAGAGGCATATGAGGGTTTCTGGGGCGATATTCACCCATTCATTAAATACGGAATCCTAAAAGACGAAAAATTCCACGAGCGCGTCAAGGATGCTGTCCTTTACAAAACGACGGAATCTAAATTCATGACACTGCCAGAATACACAGCGGCCTATTGTCCAGAGGAAGAAAAAACCGTCTACTACACAACAGACCTTGTTCAACAAGCACAGTACATCGCCCTTATAAAAGCCCACGACAAAGCAGCCCTGGTCCTAGAAGAGCGTATAGATCAGCCCTTTATCACCCATATAGAAGCCAAAGAAGAAAAGACCCATTTTAAACGCGTTGATACAGGCATTGCCGACACCGATACAGAGGCGTCTGGTTATTCAGAAGAAGAAGTCACAGCGGCAACAGATTTGTTCAAAACTGCCCTCGGCCGTGAAACCCTGACCCTCAAAGTCGAAAAAATCAAGCATTCTGATATTTCAGCCATGTTGGTACTGGATGAAGAAAAACGCCGATTCCAAGAGATGATGAAAATGTACAGCATGAATCAACCTGGCATGAACCTAGGTGGCTCAGATTCTACCTTAGTCCTCAACTCTGAACACCCACTGATCAAAAAACTATTGGCAAGCGACGGCGCCGACGTTGAAACGAAAGCCCTCATTGCACATCACGTCTACGATCTTGCAAAACTCAGCCACGAACCCCTCAGCGCTGACGAAATGTTGGCTTTCACAAAACGAACCAATGAACTTTTGACAAAATTGATTTAAAATCATCACCATTTTAAAGGCCACATTTACAAATGTAAATGTGGCCTTTAAAATGGCTTTCGTTTCCCTATAAAACCCGGTATCCGCATGTCAGCCAATCCCAAAAATAAATAGTGGATTTTTTTAAATTTTCAGATATATATTCGGATCAAAACCAGCCCATCGTATCATGTCAAGAATGCGTGGTTGGATTT
>JBBRGL010000282.1:0-3662 GCA_038240675.1 Peptostreptococcales bacterium | reverse complement strand
ACTTGAAGAAATGCCTGCTGAGGAGGGCTATCCCGCGTATTTGCCATCGCGGCTAGCTGAGTTTTATGAGCGTGCGGGATATTGTATCAATCTCAAAGGCGATGAATCCTCCATCACAATTATTGGTGCTGTATCACCGGCTGGCGGTGATTTTTCAGAGCCTGTCACGGAAAATACTAAACGGTTTGTCAATGCATTTTTGGCCCTCGATAAAAAACTGGCGTATGCAAGACACTACCCATCAATCAATTGGCTCAACAGCTATAGCGGGTATGTGAAAACCCTTGAGCCTTGGTACAAAGAAAATGTCAGCGAAGAGGTTTTTGAATTGAGGGGCGAGATGCTGAGCCTCCTTCACGAAGAAAACAAACTGCTAGACATCGTTCAATTGGTGGGAGAAGATGTGCTTCCAGATGACCAACGGTTGATTCTTGAAATCGCAAAAGTCCTTAGAATAGGCTTCTTGCAGCAGAATGCCTTTCATGAGCAGGATACATTTGTGCCACTTCCAAAACAATTCTTGATGCTTGAGCTCATTAAATACTTGTACCAAAAGGGCAAACAAGCCATTGCTATGGGCATCCCTATTGGCCTTGTTAAAAATGAAGCGATTTATTCATCGGTCATCAAAATGAAGTATACCATTCCCAATGATGATTTGAGAGGTATGGGTAAATTGACAAAGGAAATCGATGTTTTTTATGCAAACTTGATGGATCGGTATAGAGAGGTTTAGACAGTGGTAGGACAGTGGTAGGACGGTGGTTAAACGGTGGTTGGCGCACCTTTGGTGCTGATAAAAATGGGATAGATGATTAAGATTGGAGAGGAAGCTGATGTTTGGTTATCAAAAACTTGAAGTGTATCAGCTTTCAAAGTCTTTGGTTAAAGAGACTTATGAGATTATCAACACCTTTCCAACATTCGAAAATTACGGACTCATATCACAGATGTCGCGTTCTGCAATTTCTATTCCATCAAACATTGCAGAAGGTAGTGGAAGGTCTAGTAAAAGGGACAGATCACATTACATCACAATTGCCTATGCATCACTTCTAGAATTGAATTGTCAGTATGAAATAGCATTTGAAGTAGGCTATATTAACATGGAAGAACTTAAAACAATCGAGAAGATCATTAAAGATCTTTCAGTGAAACTTACGAACTATAAACGGTATTTAAGCGAAAAATAAATATTGAATAGGACAATCATTGGATATGCATCCATAAGTAATGATGGAAGATTTGGTTTTGAGTAGTTTCAGCACCTTTAGGTGCGTTCACAACTGTCCTACGATTGTCCCACAACTGTTACACAAATCCCTTAGGAGGTTTCAAAATGAAGTTCATTCTATTTACAGCATTGTTAGTTGTGTTTGCCACTGTTGCGACAGGGTATTATCTTTGGAAAAAAGAGATGGGAACGGATAGAAAAAAACTTAAAGCTGTCATTCGCTATAATTTGTTGGCGTTTATTCCACTCATGTTAATCGCCATTGGAATTATAGTGCCGGATATGGTGTATGCGGCAACGACACAGACCCCCGCTTCAAGTGTAAATGGTCTTGGACTACTTGCAGTGGCCCTTAGTACTGGCCTTGCTACAATTGGCGCCGGGTATGCTGTAGGTGCGGTGGGTTCTTCAGCGCTTGGGGCTGTTTCGGAAGATCCTAAAATTTTAGGAAAAACCCTTATTTTCGTAGGTCTTGCAGAAGGAATCGCTATTTATGGCCTTATTATTTCCATCATGATTTTGGGAAGACTGTAGGTCTCAGATGAAGACCTTCGTGCTTACGGATTATTATGATATGTTGGTTGGATTTCGGCTGTCTGGCATTGATGGGGAGTATGTCGAGGTCGACCAATCCCTCGACCGATTAAAGGAACTACTCAAGGATAAAACGATTGGGACCATTATCATTACGCGCAAGATACTCAAGGCCCATGAAGAAGAGATCCTTGAGCTCAAAA
This sequence comes from Peptostreptococcales bacterium, assembly GCA_038240675.1. Lineage (GTDB taxonomy): Bacteria > Bacillota > Clostridia > Peptostreptococcales > Acidaminobacteraceae > JBBRGL01. Next base: position 1,691 of record JBBRGL010000282.1, on the reverse strand, counting down.
TAAAGTCAAAACATGCCATGATCACAGCTGTACCTGTTGCGGGGGAAGTGTTTGAAAATGACCTAGCAAAATATATTAGAGACAGTATTGGGGTCAAGCTCTAAAGGGGAAACTATATGATTAAAGAGTATTTGCAACTCAGTAAAATTGAGGGGCCACTTATTATGCTGACGCATTCTGAAGGGGTTGCTTACGGTGAAATATTAGAAATCCGGGTCGATGGTGAACATATGAGACGCGGTAAGGTCATTAAAGTTCAAAATAATCTAGTCGTGGCTCAAGTTTTTGAAGGGACTAATGGATTGTCCACTGAAAATGTCCACGTACGGTTTACAGGCAAACCTTTTGAAATGGCGCTTTCTAAGGATATCTTGGGACGCACCTTTAATGGCATAGGGTTTCCAATGGATGGTGCAGGTCCAATCTATTCAAGCACCAAGTGGAATATCAATGGAAGACCTATGAATCCCGTGGCGAGAAGGTATCCAAGAAACTTTATTCAGACGGGGATTTCGACAATTGACGTACTGAGCACCTTGATTCGCGGTCAAAAATTGCCCATATTCTCTGGAAATGGGATCTCCCACAATGAACTTGCTGCACAAATTGTAAGGCAGGCAAAACTGTCGGGCGCAGAAGATCAAAAATTTGCTGTGGTTTTTGCAGCTATAGGTGTAAAGCATGATGATGCAGCTTATTTTATCAAAAACTTTGAAGAATCGGGCGCTATAGAGAATGTGGTGTTCTTCCTCAATCATGCAGATGACCCGATTGTAGAACGTATATCCACACCACGCTGTGCACTCACGGCTGCAGAGTATTTGGCTTTTCATGAAAACTATCATGTGCTTGTCGTCATGACCGACATCACGAGCTACTGCGAAGCGCTCAGAGAAGTGTCTAGCGCAAGGGAAGAAGTGCCGAGTCGTAAAGGCTATCCAGGCTATTTGTACTCCGATTTAGCGTCTCTTTATGAACGCGCAGGGATGATGAAGGGAAAAGAAGGTTCTATAACATTTTTGCCTATTTTAACCATGCCAAACGATGATATTTCACATCCTATTCCTGATTTAACAGGGTATATCACAGAAGGACAAATTGTTTTAGGCAGAGAGCTTCACCAAAACAGTATTTATCCCCCTGTCAATATTCTGCCTTCACTCAGCCGGTTGATGAAAGATGGCATAGGGGAAGGGTTTACAAGCAAAGATCATCCAGATGTTGCGAATCAGTTGTTTTCCTCTTATTCTCGCGTTCAAGATGTCAGGTCGTTGGCACAAATCATTGGTGAAACAGACCTTTCAGAGGTTGACCGCCTTTATATGGAATTTGGAAGAGCTTTTGAAAATCGGTTTGTCAAACAAAGCATCACGGATAATAGAAGCATAGAAGATAGCATTCACTTGGCTTGGAAGCTACTTGCCCTTCTGCCAAAATCCGAGCTTGACCGTCTCAGTGATGAGGTCATTGCAGAATATTACAGCAAAGCGCCAGAAAGCCCATACTGAGCTTGCCCGGCTTTAGCCGTGGGATGAATGGCACGGTTTTATGTTGCAGTTTTTGCTATCTATTGATACAATATAAGCATGAGTCAAACATACAGAAGAACCCAAACTACCGTATCACTAATCAACTATCATTTTGTTTTCTGCCCTAGGTACCGCCGAAAAGTTTTGATAGGTGCAGTTGAG
>JBBRGL010000281.1:0-3662 GCA_038240675.1 Peptostreptococcales bacterium | reverse complement strand
GATTGTTTTGGGGTCGAGACCCGTTTAGGTCACTTTATGCTCATGATTTGAGTGTTGCATTTAATGTATGATGCTGATGGCTTAAAACCGAAAGTCGATACTGAAATCTTGATTTGAGTGTCAAAAGTAAGTTTCTCGATTGTTCATACTGCATATAGTTCCAGTTGAACATTCCGAAACCATATGCAGTATGAACAAGATCAACTACGGACTTTTGACACCTTAATCAATCTGCTACTCAGAAGACAGAATCCCTTGCGTTACAAGAGGACATTATCTCTTTTCGTTCAGACGGACTCTGTGCTTCGAGAGAGTTTTGTTTCCCTTTGGGCCAAAATATGCTATAATCAAGGCTGATTTAGGTCTAAGGAAGTGTCCTTAGATGAAAATACACAATACCTCACGTAGCGACTTTAGGATGGGAGCAATCTATGGACTATTATAAATCATTTCAAAAAATACATTTAATTGGAATAGGTGGAATCGGTGTCAGCGCCATTGCTGAAGTTCTTCTGAGACAGGGCAAGACTATATCCGGCTCCGACACGAAATCCAGTTCGATTACGTGCAATCTCGAGTTGCTGGGCGCAACCATTTATATCGGTCACGACAGTATTCACGCAATCGGAAAAGACCTCGTCATCTATACAACGGCAATCGATGAAACAAATCTAGAGCTTAAATATGCCCTTGACCAAAAAATTCAGGCGATTACCAGAGCACAAGCTTTGGGATATCTTATGCAGAATTACCCTTATAGCATCGCCGTTTCTGGAACGCACGGAAAGACAACCACCACGTCCATGCTGGCGACGCTGTTCACTCAAGCTAGCCTCGATCCGACGATTCTTGTAGGAGGCGAACTTGAGAGTATAGGCGGAAATACCCTTCTCGGACATGGTGACTACCTGATTACAGAAGCTTGCGAATACAAAGACAGCTTTCTTTCCTTTCTGCCAAATTGCGCAGTAGTCCTTAACATAGAAGAAGACCATTTGGATTATTTCGAAGATCTTGAGGACATTGTAGAATCCTTCACAGAATTTGCACAAAAAATCCCCAAAAAAGGGCATTTGATTCTCAATCATGATGACTACCCCACCATGCGTCTTGCACACCATGTGAACTGCCATATTATTACTTTCGGATTTCACGAAGCGGCGACCTTTAGTGCCGTGAACGTCCACTTTGATGTCCTTGGCAATGGGTGTTTTGATGTGATGTATGAAGAAAAGCTCCTTTGTTCAATCGAGCTCGCCGTTCCAGGCCGTCACAATGTTTCAAACGCCCTTGCTGCAATTGCGACTGCTTATAGCCTTGGCGTCTCCAAAGAAGACATAATCGCTGCTCTCAAATCATTTAAAAATGCCAAACGTCGATTTGAGATTATCGGTACACCGCGAGAAATCACCCTCATCGATGACTACGCCCATCATCCAAACGAGATCAAAGCCACTTTAACAGCGGCTAAAAACTACCCTCATAAGCGTATCATTGGAATTTTCCAGCCGCACACCTATACCCGCACGCGTGAGCTTCTCACTGAATTCTCGAGAGCTTTTGGATGATGTGACCACTTAATACTGACCGATATATACGCTGCAAGAGAACCGGACACAGGCGTGATCCATTCCATGGATCTGGCAAAACTCATCAGAGAACACGGTCAATCCGTGATATACATGGCTCCGTTTGACGAAATCGTCCTCTATCTCGAGTCTTACCTCGAACCTGGAGATTTGCTGATCTGCATGGGCGCAGGCAATATCAATGAAATCATCTTTACATTAAAAGCGCGTTTTTAAACAACTCAAAAAAACCGGCTGTACAACTCAAGAATGACGCATGAGCTGTACAGCCGTTTATTTTTTTGAGTGAATATTGAGTCAGTTCTTTTCAGTGGTGGCTTCAGACGTCACTTCTGTGGTTTTATCCATAAAGCGTCTGTTGTAAATCTGGAGCATCATCTCTTCTGTCAGGGCAGGATCATGAATGTAATAGCTGAGTCCCATAGTTTTAGCCTCTCCGGGAATTTGAGCACTTTCAATATCCTCCGTTTTAAGCCCCACGGCTTCGCTTGCATAATACAGGGCCTGATCCATCGGCATATTGGTCTCTACATACTGCATGGCTGTTTTGACAACACTTGGGAGTTTGAAACTGAGGGATTTCTTGATGGCACTTTTAATGAAGCCTTGCTGCCGGGTAATGCGTGTCAAGTCCCCTTTGCCATCTTGCCCATTGTTTTTACGCCACCTGATAAACTGAATCGCCTTATCCCCATCAAGGACTTGGAGACCTTTTTCTAAATGTATATGCAGTGGTGGTTTAGCAACCGCATCATCATAATTCATATTAAACGGTACATCGACTTCAACGCCGCCTAAAGTATCCACTACATCTTTCACAGCGTCGTAATCCACTTTGATATAGTAGTGAATTGGCACTCTCAGAATTTTCGAAATCTGAACTGTTAGCCCCTCAGGACCGCCGTTTTGGTCTCCAAAACCTATGACTGCATTGATTTTCTTTTGACCCGAGGCATCATAGCCTGGCACATCATTGTACGTGTCTCTTGGAACAGAAACAATATCGAGAAGCTTTCCCTGCGGATCAAAACTAAAGAGCATAATGGTATCCGCTCTGCCACCGTCAGTTCCCATCAAAAGGATATTTAGCCGCTTTGAACTTTCAATCGCCTCGTCAAGCTTAGTTTTAGGCTTGCCTAACTGATCATCTGGTACAGTAACCCCGGGAAGTATTGGCCCCAAATCGTCAACGACAACGGCCTCTGCTTCAACTTTTTGAAGGTAAACAAATACGCCACCCCCTATAACGAGTGTGAACAGAACAAAAGACAACATAAACAATCGCACATAAAATTTCACAGACATACTCCTCTCAAATGCTTCTATGACTAGAGTGTCAAAAGGGAGTTTCTCACGCTTTTGACTACCTTATCTCCTATGAATGCATCAGGGATTCCAAAAAGAAAGCGATCCCCATCATTAAAATCCCCGACACCGCAAATGGAAAAGATTCTGCGCCTTTAGTGTTCTCATCTAGATCCTGGGTCATATATTTTATACGTACGCTCGGTGCAGCAAAGGCCAGGACCGCGCCCATCATGGGGACAAACGCACCCATCATCACTGCGACATATGCGCCCCCTAAAAAAGGCTTTTGAGTGATCAGTGCAAAAATTCCACCCACCAAAGCTAATGCCATTGTGGCTATTAAGCTTATTTTTACAAATTTGAGTCCATTTTTTATCATTTATTCCTCCAAAACATTACAAGTATATCACTCTAAGTGGACAAAACAAAGCAGAATTTTTCGAACTGAATACTCTTTCTGAACGATAAGCGATAATGTCCTATTGTAACGCAAGGGATTCCGTTTTCTGAATAGAAGATTGATTAGGGTGTCAAAAGCCCTTAGTTGATCCTATTCATACTGCATATAGTTCCGGATTGTTCAACTGGAACTATATGCAGTATGAATATTTGAGAAACTCGCTTTTGTCACTCAAATCAAGATTTCAGTATCGACTTTCGGTTTTAAGCCATCAGCATCATACATTAAATGCAACACTCAAATCATGAGCATAAAGTGACCTAAACTGGTCTCGACCCCAAAACAATCACTCCCATACAACCGTC
>JBBRGL010000280.1:0-3671 GCA_038240675.1 Peptostreptococcales bacterium | reverse complement strand
AATTTGAACTAGCGATCGTGCCAGAGAGTGGCGATTTTGTGACGACCATAAACCGACCGCTTGTAGGTGCACTTGTTCCTGTAAGTGGACCCGTAATAATGACTATTTTATTCTCAGGTGAAAAAGGATCCACATTTGCATCTGTTTCATCCATAAAAAGCTTTGAACCGTAGCCCCTACCGCCTAAAAACTTCAGTGCTTCTGCATGATTGAGCGCTTCAGTCAAAACTGTTCTGTTTGTCAAATTGACTCTCAAAATCTTTCCTACATACCCGTACATACTGTACCTCCCTTTTTTTACTATATGAGTGTTGAAAGTCATGCATTGACTTTTTCTCATAGCCTATATAGCTATAAACGCAAAAAAGATGCCAAAAAAGAAAAAAGTAGCACCTCAGGGAGACGCTACTTTGAAGTGCAGTGATAGGTTCATTGTTTGGAGTGATTCCCCCAAAATTAAGCGCTTTGGTAAAATGAAGATTCATTTCACATCAACCTTTGTTCCAATATTGAACAGTTAATCATTCTTCTGTTGTTCCACAACTGAACACTGCTCAAAAACAGAACAATCTATGCCGTGGACTGCGATGGTCCGATAAAGGGTATTCCTTGCGACACCAAGGGATTTGGCACTCAATGAGATATTGCCACAAAAACACTGAAGGGTTTGAATAACATGGCGCTTTTGAACCTCAGCCAATGTAATTTTTTCAATGCTTTCAACGCCACTAATGTCCGAGGTCCTTCTAGATGTTGCTTTGCCATCCCCCTGACCAGAAAGATTTGGCATGGATTCGGTGTTGATAATAAGCTCTACAAAGTTTTCTAGCTCCCGGATATTGCCCGGCCAATCATAAGAGAGCAGCTGTTGCCTTTCAAGATCCGAGAACAGGTAAGGCTTTTTATTCAAGCGTTTGGAAAGCCGTGTGTTGAAGTAGTCTACGAGGAGCCCAATGTCCTCCTTTCGCTCCCGAAGAGCTGGCAACCTGAGTGGCAAAACATTGAGTCGGTAATAAAGGTCTTTTCTGAAATTGCCTTTTTTGACCTCCTCCTCAAGATTGCGGTTAGAAGCCGCAATAATACGCACATCCACAATAATCTCCTTAGACCCACCGATGCGGCTTACGGTGCCCTCTTCAATAACCCTCAGAAGTTGAGTCTGCATGTCCAGTGGCATTTCCCCAATTTCGTCCAGAAAAATCGTCCCGCCGTCTGCAATTTCAAATTTGCCAGGATTTCCAGTGGTTTTAGCCCCTGTATAGGCCCCTTCTTCATAGCCAAAGAGCTCCGCTTCAATCAGCGTTCTGGGCATCGCACCACAGTTGAGGGCAATAAAAACCTCATCGCGTCTATTGGAATGATTGTGTATAGCCTGCGCAAAGAGCTCTTTGCCAGTACCGCTTTCACCCATGATCAAAATAGTGGATCGGCTGTCAGATACCTTCTTTGCAAAATCAAGAACATTGCAAAAATGGGGGTTCTGTCCGATAATTTTATCGAAAGTATACACCGCACGTCTGCCCATAATATGATTGGCCAGCTTTCTTACTTTTTTGACTTCTTTAAAGACGAGAATTAAATCGGAGAGTTTTTTATTCTTATCTTTGATAGGGTAGGCACTGAGGTTGAACCGAATTTTGTTACACTTAGAGTTGACCAAAACTTCTTCATCAATAAAATGCCTATTGACGCCTGCAGATTCTACTACCGTATCCCACCCTTGAAAAAGCTCCCAAACTTTGGTATCCTTCAGTTCTGAAACGCCATACCCAAACATCAGGGGAATATGTTTATTAGCAGTCTTAATGTTGCCCTCCAAATCCGCCGTCAGTATTCCCGCAGTAATGCTATCGATAATAGTATCCGTATAAACTTTTGAAAGGGTAAGTTGATCATTGACGACTTTTATTTCAAGCATGCGTTCTATTGCGTTGGCCGCCGCTACTACCATACCGAGCGTATGAGGATGAACAAGCTCCGAATACCCTGTCAAGTCTAAAACACCTATTAACTTACCATCCACACTGCGAATGGGCGCCGCCGAACATGTCCACCTGTGATAGGCTTTGATATAATGCTCATTTCCAGATACCTGCACAGGAAAACCTTCTACAATGGCAGTCCCCATGGCATTGGTGCCTATACTCAGTTCATCCATATACGCTCCAGGCATCATTTTATAAGAAAAAGCCTGTGTCAATATCGATTCATCTCCAAAAATGCTGAGTATACACCCATTCTCATCGGTCAAAAGCACAAAAAAATTAGTGCCTTTGACAAAATTATAAAGTTGATTGAGAAAAGGTTCTGCATCTTGAATCAACTCTTTGCAAGTGTCTAGTCGATTAAAAAGCTCTTTTTCAGTCAAGATTCGTTGACTAAATACCTGATCCACGGAAATGCCAATAGCATCGCACCTTTTATGAGATTCAGTAATATACGCTTTTCTCCCTTCACACTGGGAATCCATCATTATTCGCCTCCTCCAAAGTGCGTCATTTTTGAACACATCCTATGAAAATTTCATTTCCGCTTTCCGAAGTGTTCAATATTAGACCATTTCCTATAGTATATAGTCCTTTTCTTAAATTTTCAACACTTCGCTCATCCCCCAGCAGTCATAAACATCAACTTTAACTTATCCGTCAACAAATCAACTGCTAAAGACTCCCCTGTCAGAGAAACCTCGACCTGTGTAATAGAAAGACTTCCAATAAGATGTGGCTCTAGGGTTATCACCTCAATAGCCACTTGATCCAGAAGGTACCTCTCCGTTTCAGGCGAAAACACCCCTTGCTTTTTAAAATAATCTGTATAGTGATAGGCCTCAGTCCCTCTAAACACAAGGGTTTTTCGGATAGTGGTCACTGCCGACGAAGCGTAGGCTCTAAGACGCTCTTCAAGTGTTCCCGTGTGAAGTTCAAACAAATGACCATCGTAGTCATAAAAATACAGTGAAGACCCTTCCCCGTCTACCCGACTTCTTGGGGGCTTGATTTCTAGACCTAAACTCAGGATCTTCGATTGATATGCTTTGAATTCAGAAGGCGCAATTTTAAACGCCAGATGCTCATAATTTCTTTGCGTTTCAGATTCACCCTCCATAAGTGCCAACCATAGCCCGCCAACTCTAAAAAATTTTTCGCGAGAGACAGAATAAATATTGTCCCCGCTTGAGTAAACTTCTTCTGCCCCTAGCAGTGTCTTGAGCAGTCCTGAAGACCGTTCTAAATCCTTGACCAAGTACGTAACATGGCTAATACCTTCTATCATAATGCCTCCTAAAAAATCAACTGCTTGCGCCTCTAATGGTTGCTTTTATTCTATCCAAGTTCATTTGATAAGACAAGTAAACAACAATAAACCGCCTCAATTGACTCCTTGTGGGGATGTGATGCGTATTCGGAAATGTCCTAAAATACCACAGCATTCGTATGGCATAGTGAATCGAAAGGGTTGTTCGGCGCTTCGCGTGGGACAGTAGTGAGACGGTAGTTGTGGGGCCGTTCAGCGCTTCGCGTGGGACGGTTGTGGGACGGTTGTATGGGAGTGATTGTTTTGGGGTCGAGACCAGTTTAGGTCACTTTATGCTCATGATTTGAGTGTCAAAAGTAAGTTTCTCGATTATTCATACTGCATATAGTTCCAGTTGAACATTCCGGAACTATATG
>JBBRGL010000279.1:0-3674 GCA_038240675.1 Peptostreptococcales bacterium | reverse complement strand
GGTTTGATCCAGTCTCAGAGTGGCAAGGATGAAAGACTCTGTGAGGGATACCGCATTAAGCGGCTAAAGCGTAATTATTGTTTGCGTTTATATTTAGTAGTCCAGTTCTTTTAAGTGTACCCCAGACCAAGAAACACTGCTCGCTTATCCATACTAACAACCCCCGTCGAGACCTTTACACCCCCCAGTGTATTATTCGTAGGCTTTGCCTTTGAATTCTTTTTGAAGTTTGCGTTCGATATCTTTGGTGGCACTGCTTTCGCGTTTGTCATAGAGCTTTTTGCCCTTGCAAACGCCTACCTGTACTTTAATGAGCCCGCGGTCATTCAAATAAATCTGAAGGGGAATCAAAGTATATCCATCCTGACTGGCTAGTCCCTGAAGCTTCTTGATCTCCCTTTTATGGAGCAAGAGTTTCCGAACTCTCAGAGATTCGACATTGAACGAGCTTCCCATTTCGTAGGGTGAAATATGCATATTTTTGATGAATAGCTCGCCCTCTTTTGTCTCAGCATAGGCCTCTTTAATGCTGACTTTTCCTAGTCGGATGGATTTTACTTCTGTCCCCACTAAAACGATGCCAGCCTCATAGGATTCTTCGACAAAATACTCATAGCGCGCTTTCTTGTTGTTTGCAATCAGCTTGCTCATATCTTACCTCTTCTTAGTCTTTCAAACTTAATTATACCAGACATAACCGCGTTTATAAAGCTTTGTCATTGGATTGTCATAATAAATTACAACTTTTTCACGATCGTCATTATCATGCTCAGAAGAAGTAGCCCGGCACCTACTAGGCCTTTTAACGTGGTTCCTTCACTGAGTATCACCACTGCCATCAGAAGCGTAAAAAGAGGCTCTCCAAGGAGTATGATCCCCACAGCTTCTGGGCTGACCTTCTGCTGGGCAAAAGTTTGTGTCAAAGTCGTCAAAGCTGTTCCAACGAGACCGACGGTCAGTATGGGCACAGCACTTGTGATGAAAATAGAGGGTGTGAAATCTTCGAAAAGAAACAGGGCGACAAATGAAAAAAATGTGACCCAAAAGAGCTGTAGTATGGTCAAAGTATGGGTCGGATGGTCATGGGTGAATTTATGCATGGCCATGATATAACCCGTATAGGCGATCGAACAGAAAATCGCATACATATCTCCTCTGTTAAATCCACCCCCATCCATGCCTGAAATCAGCCACATGCCCATAACCGAAAGGGCAACGGTCATAATCAACCATGCGGTTGGCAACTTTCTTTTGAGGAATCCTTGGACTACAGGCACAAACAATACGGAGAGTGCCACTAAAAATCCTGATTTGGACGCCGTCGTGTAACTGAGGGATAAGATTGAAAAGGTATAGGCTAAGAATAGAAAAAATGCGAGTATAAAACTTGATTTCATGCCTTCCCTACTGATGGTCTTGAGCACTTTTGGATTCACTAAAAAAAGAAGTGTGCTGGCAAATAGAAAACGTCCTGCCATTAGGTGAAACGCAGGCAATGAACCTATAGAGGCTTTGATGACTATGGTGCTGAGTGCCCATCCGAATGCACAAAAAACAAGCATGAGGTAGGGTGCTAAATGACCTTTCTCTTTCATTTTAAACTCCAATAATACTGTAGATTTTGAGTGTTCCTAATGCATCATATCGCCATACAACGGTACTGGTAATTCAATTGTTTGAATGATTCAATCCACTTCTTATTCCCTTGATCTAGGCACTGTATGAGTATCATATGGGCCTCTTTCGACTAAGTTAACTTATAGAAATAGGGTCGTTTCTGAATCATTATACCTGAAATACAACAATTTTACCCGCAAAGGTTAAAAATTTAACCCCATTTTGTTTGTGACCATTCAATTTATGGTATAATATATGCGAAATCTATTTTATGGAGGCTAAACATTTTGGACCCTGGAGACATGTGGCAATTTATCGTTTTGTTCGTTTTACTGGCTTTTTCCGCTTTCTTTTCTGCATCTGAAACAGCGTTGATGTCCATCAGCAAAATTCGCGTGCGGCATATGGTCGAAGAGGAGGTCGGCAAAGCTAAATTAGTTCAACGATTAATTGAGTCCCCGAATAAGCTTTTAGGCGCTATTCTCGTCGGTAACAACGTCGTCAACATTGGCGCATCAGCACTAGCAACTTCACTTGCTATTCAGTATTTCGGAGTAGCTGGAGTACCTCTCGCCACAGCTGTCATGACCATATTGGTTCTAATCTTTGGCGAAATCACCCCAAAATCATTGGCAGCTCAGTTTTCAGAAAAAACATCACTTTCGGTCATTCGACCAATTGCTTTGATTGTCATTATTTTGACGCCCATAACAAATATCTTGATGTTCTTTACTAATTTCATCATTAAACTTTTAGGGGGTAATTCTAAGCAATTTGTCCCCTTCATTACACAGGAAGAACTCATGACTATCGTCAACGTCAGTCATGAAGAAGGCGTCCTCGAAGGTGAAGAAAGAGAAATGATTCATAATGTATTCGAATTTGGGGACACCCATACTAAAGATATTATGACCATTCGTGCGGATATGTTCGCTGTGGATATGGAGATCACCTATGATGAATTGATGAACCTCTACAAGGAAGAGCAATTCTCCCGGATACCGGTGTATGGTGAAAGTTATGACCATATTGAAGGTGTTTTGTATGTTAAAGACTTGCTGTTTTTCGAAGGCGAAAAGCTCGATTTTAAAATTACGGATTTTATCCGACCCGCCTACTACACTTATGAATTCAAGAAAACGGCTGATCTCTTCAAAGAAATGCGCGATAATCGTATTGGCATGTCTATAGTCCTAGATGAATACGGTGGTACAGCTGGACTTGTCACTATTGAAGATTTGGTCGAAGAAATTGTCGGCGATATTGAAGATGAATATGATGATGAAGAAAATGACATCGAAGTTGTTAAAGAAGATGAATACATTGTCGATGGCAGTGTGCGACTTGAAATTATCAATGAAATGATCGGTATCAACCTTGAATCTGAAGATTTTGATTCCATCGGCGGTTTTGTCATCGGCCTCATAGGACGCTTGCCTGAAATTGGAGAGGTTGTTGATTTTGATACCATCAAGTTTATCATCGAAAGCATCGATAAAAACAGAATCGAAAAAATTAGAATAATAACATGAGAAATGGGGGTGGATCAATTTGATCCACCCCCGCATAATCTTTACGCTGGCTGTATGTCCCGCTGGGACGCCGAATCGCTAACGCTGGCCGATTGCTTCTTTTGGGCGCAAAAGATTATTAGAACAGCAAAATTATGGGGCCGTATCAGAAGTTATTCCTTTTGATGCGGCCCTTTTTTAATATGGATACCCGTTAATTTTGACGCTATTCGTTTAATATCTCTTCTGATATTTGTTCCTTAGGAGGATGGCAATGCCATTTGTAGTGAGGAGTAAAGCTAAAAGCACGATAATCCCTGCTGAGGCTAAACCTTGAAAATCAGCTTGAGGTCTTGATGTCCAGTTGAAAATTTGTATAGGCAGTGCAGAATAGTGATCCATCATATTTTCCGGGAGAAAAGCGACGTAACCCATGGCGCCTGCCATAATAAGGGGTGCCGCTTCTCCTAACGCTCTAGAAAGGGCTAATATAGTGCCCGTCAAAATACCCGCTATAGACTGTGGAAGCACAACACCTGTAATGGT
>JBBRGL010000278.1:0-3694 GCA_038240675.1 Peptostreptococcales bacterium | reverse complement strand
GTAGCTGTTTACCAAACGTGATGCCTGCTAATGGCAGGAAAAAAACGAAGTGATCGGGGAAGTCTTGATAAGCGCAGGCAACCGTCTCGCCGCACTCCAAATCCTCTGCCTCAAAGTCAGTTCCATCGGTGGAGAGGATAAAACGCGCCTTGGTCTTGGTCGTGGAGGGGCTTGCTTTCAGTGCCACAAGGGTCTTGGTCACTTCGCCTGCTTGAGCGACTGCAATGTGGATGTTGTTTGTCTGGAGAATACCGCCCAGGTCGGACTTGTTCGACGCCCCCGCGCGCAAGCGCTTGATGGTCGTTTCCTTGTTACCAAACGCCTGGAGAAAAGAAAACGGGAACTCCTCCCTGTCAAAAGGTTGAAGCGCCAATTCGGATACTGCTGTTTCAATTTCTACTGCATTCATGGGATCTCTTGCTTATGTGAAGTCATCGAATCTTTATTCGGCATAAGGGTATAAGTTGTCGGTGCGGTAATGGTTGTGAGCGTAGCGGCGGAGCTAAGCGGAGGCCGTCTGCCGCGCTTAGTTGGCCTATTCTTCAACTCCAGCTGTTATACCTGTGTGACGCAAAAGAAGTCTGCCAAGAGAGGTGAGTTCGTAGCCACTCACTTTCATTCGGCCGGATGAGTCGTACTCTGGAAGGCGGGTCTTGCTGTCGATACGGTATGACGGTTTAAGTAAGCCAAGACGCGAAAGATGTTCCTTGTAGCTGTCCTGTAGTGCTTTCTTATCTAAGACCCCTTGTTCAGAGCCCATAACGGCCGCAATCGGCTTTAGAACATCTTGATGTTTCTCACGATAATCTCCATCTCCTCCCATAGTTCTGACGAGATATGATCGGAGCCAAATAATCTCAAGGTCATTAACTTCTCCAAGTATCTTAAGGAGATGATTTGACTCAATGTATTCTATATCTTCTGAAGATAAGCTGTTAGCGATAACCGATGCAATGTATTCTCGCCTTTCATCACTGACAGAACGCGCGGCTTGTCTTAGTCCTTCTTCAAGCAAGTCAGTAAAGTATTCATCTCCAAGCTGCCCGCAGACATACTCTTCTTCCATCTTCAGAAGTTTTACTTCAAGGGCTTCAGCAAATTTAGTGAGGCGATCAATCCTCTGATTCGGTATCAAGGTGCCAGCTAATTCAGTTAACAGTGACCCAGCAAAAGGGACAACTCCGAGAATGGACTTGGCAGCAGATGTGACATAGTCAACAGCTAGCGGCTTAAGTTCAGTATTTCTTATCTGTTCAGTCATTTTCTTCCTTTTTTGGCCGACGCAAAGGCCGAGGGGACTTTTATTTGTCGATTAAGTACCAAGTTAATCAGCTAATCAACAACGTCCCTTTGGTGCGCTTTGGTGCGTCCCTTTGGTGCGTCATTAGTTTTTGATATGGTTAGATACGAGATAGAATAAATTTAACGTCATAGCCACCAATACTATTTTGCGGCCATACATTCATTTCAACGGCGGCCTGAAACAAACCAAGATTCAATTTCAAGATTTCCCCTTTAATAATTGCTTTTTCAATTTCAGGAGAGGCATTCATCCCTAAAGCAGCTTTCAACAGGACATTTACTGAAGAAAACAACTTAAGATGTGCCATTCTTGCACTTTCGTTAGAATTTACGTTGAGTATGAGCTTAAGAGACTTTGCTGTAGTTTCATTTCCGTCGACGTAATAAGAAATGTTGTTTGGAATTAAATCATTACCAATCTCAATAAGTGAAGAGCTTGCAATCCACTCCTCTTGCCCTACCGGATGATAGTGGCCTGTTTTTAAGCCTTCATTTAACAGAAAATTCTTTGCTTCATAAGGTGACCAACCTTCACTCAACGGGACATTTTGTGGTTTAATTTCTGCTGCAACCATTTTGAATATTTGTTTAACAGATTTTTTTATACTGTCCTTTGATGATGTATCTTGAAATGGTAGGGTACTTGCCCATCTTTCTAGTAATTTAATGTTGAAGTTAAATTTGGCAAAAGAATAAATTTCCGCAAAACTTCTAACATTTGATTCCTTTATCAGGAATCGAAGTCTTAAAAAAACTAATTCGTAAGTGGTGAACACCATCATTAAAAATATAAAAGGCAAATACAGAAACGTAAGGAGTGGAGGAATGGAGAAGTCATAAATTGTTTGAACTTTCGCAAACTCTCCAAAATTTGTTATCAGCATATAGATGGTATGAATAATAAAGATGACACCTAATGAAACCATGAATCCGTTGAGAACTTTTTCTACAAGGCGATATTTTTCATCAGTTTGAGCTATCGCTATCATTGCGCCCGATATAGCCAAGATAGGCACAATAATTAATTCTACTATGATTCCAAACGTGTAAACACCAACAATAAATTGAATAATGGCGATAAGTTTCAAGTTGTCAAAAAATAAATTTTTAAAAAAATTACGATCGTTTTTTGCTGCTTCAAGTCTGAAAAGATATAAAGTCGCTACAGATATAGCCCATACAATGGTGTTTTTCAGTTGATGTGACTTCCAAAGACCGACATTAACGAGTCCCAAAATCATTATTGCAATATAACTGAGCATCAAAGCCAATATTATAATAATCGATTTAGCAAATAATGCTTTAAAAGTCTCCTTTAAGGACTTCCGCACTTGACCCATCTTTGGGTGAACCAAAGTAAAAAGGGTGAAGGCAAAGATCCAAATTACAAGAGCCCATTCTCTATTGTTTATTATTTCCATTTTTTCAGATTGAATCCTTCCGACTACCTATTGACAAGCCCCCCGTGCTCATGCGCATGAACCGGTGCTCTTCCTAAACAGAACATTTAGCCTGTGACAACCAAAAACGCATAGGCGCGCATAACACAATCCACCATTGTATCTACCACCTAAGCCCAGTTTGATAAACAGCAATTTAAAGCATTTCCTTCCTGCAACCCCATCTCCCCCAACCTCTCCCCGGCCATCCCCTACCACAAACCACGCTTTCAAATCCCACAAATCGCACTCACCCGCACCGAAACCCCGACCGCTCCATGCCAAGAGTAAAGCCGCCGCACCCGCAGAAAAGGGTTGTCTCCCAGACCATTTTCCGGGCGCCGGGAAAATGGTCTGTCGTTGAAGGTTAGTCCACATTTGAAACAGGCCGGAGCGTAAGAACGAGAGAATCAAAACTGGATCCACGATAGAAACATTCGGGGATGACAGATATTATTAACTGTGGTTTTGCGGACTCCTATTTCGGACGTCCGAAATAAGACTTAACTAGCTGATTTGTAACAATACCGATGTCAAAAAAACCCATTTTTTAGGCAGAAATAGTCACTGCTACCTTTAATTTATGCGTCTTTTCCAGCAACATACTGCGCATTTTTACTATTGTCAGATTGAGCGCCACCTTCTGATCATCGGTCAAAGTTGCACTGTCCAGTAAATAGATTCGGTCATAAAACTGATCCACAAATTCCAGGTCAACCGGTGCCCCAGACAGCTTTGGTTTTGCAGTCTTTTTCCTGATTTCACCCACAGTAAGACCACTTTCCTTATATTTGCTATAGAGCGCCGTCATCTTTTCAGGAGTTTTTTGCTTGGCAATAAGTATAAGAATACTCCGCCCGGCCTTGGGATCATTGCGGCAGTCGTCCTTAACTTCTGCAGGGAGTTTATTGAGTGAGAGTATTTCGGAAAGGGTTGAAGCTGATTTTCCCAGA
>JBBRGL010000277.1:0-3761 GCA_038240675.1 Peptostreptococcales bacterium | reverse complement strand
GCGCCCTCCCAATAATTTGATTTTTTTTAAAAACATACATTTTTTCCAAACCAGGAGGGCGCGGAGACCCTCCCCTACAACGATTGTGGCGTTTAATCCGGTCACAACGATTGTGGCGTTTAATCCGGTACACAACGGTTGTGGCCTTTGATTTCTTAAACAATGGTCGTGGTTCTTAATCCCGTAGGGGAGGGTCTCTGCGCCCTCCCAATAATTTGATTTTTTTTAAAAACATACATTTTATTTTCAAACCAGGAGGGCGCGGAGACCCTCCCCTACAACGGTCGTGGCGGTTAATCCGGTCACAACGGTCGTGGCGTTTAATCCTGTATGCAACGATCGTGGCGTTTAATTCTGTTACAACGGTTGTGGCCTTTGATTTCGTATACAATGGTCGTGGTTCTTAATCCCGTAGGGGAGGGTCTCTGTGCCCTCCTGAATTTTAACAGCCTTTTTACTTCTACCGCAGCATTCCCATACCTATCCAAACAAATCAGAAACAGATTCTTTGAAATTACTGCCCACAGGAAGTTTCAATTCATTATAATTCAACTGAAGCTGCCAACTGGAGGTGTTTTTTTGTAAACTCATTACTTTGCATTTGTTCACAATATAACTCCGGTGAATTTGAAGAAAAGCATCTCCTAAAAGAGGAAAGAGGTCCTTCATAGAAACCCGGCCCAGATCAAATTCATTGCCAACGGTAAAAAGTGTGACTGACTTTAGATTCATTTCAGCATATAGAATATCACTGTGCTTAATACGAAGTGACATCTGTTTGTTGTTGAACTGAAAATAGGTTTCATTGCTTCGACACGTAATCATGCCACGAAGCTCAAAGAGGGTATTAAGGAGCTCTTGTTGTTTAAACGGTTTGATGATGTATTTATAACACCGTGCCTGATCATAGGCTGAAAAACCAGTGATATAATCAGAGACCCCTGTAATCATTAAGAGCACAGTGTCTTTTAAATGCGGTATTAAACGAAGCTTCTTTGCAAGCTCCAGTCCATTCCCATCTGGGAGCATGACATCGAGACTGATGATGTCAAAAGAAGAGGCCGTTAAAAGCTCATCAGCCTCAACAATGGAATCTGTAACGGTGATTTTAGCGTCAGGAAAGACTTCTTTGAATGCCAATCCGAGTTGCTCTGAGATCTTAATAGAGTCTTCTACAATAAGAATATGCATCCTTTTCTCCTTTTCGACGAATTTTGTCGAATTTTTTTTACGCATTGAGGACGTTTGAAAGCTTGTCGAGGACAAATCCATTTAAAATGGGAAACTATTGATATACTAAAAAAAGCCGAATAATTGTTACCTCTTCGTAATAACGATTATAACAAAATACCAATGGTTTGCAAGTCAATTTATGAGACAGATTGGCAGTGCATGCAAATATAGTTTGACACTAAACAATTAGAACGGCCAGTACATACTTGATTATTGACTCAACGTACTTTTGAATTTATTTCCATACTTTTTCACGCCACACTTTTCACCATCAAAAAAAGCATAAAAATCATCATTACAAAAAGGAGAAACCTATGAAACGTCTGTTGTCCATTTTCATCATCACCCTTCTTATTATGAACACATCACTTTTCGCTTTTGCAGCTCCAGTGGTTACACCAGATCCAAAGCTCGAAGAATTTGTTGACGCCTTATGGCAGTTCCAAGGAAATTCGAAAACAGTATTGACAGAAATGCTCGATGTATACTTCCAACTCAAACCAGAAAACCGAGCTGGATTTATTACTTCCTATGAAAAAGCCCTTGGTGCACTTGGTGGCTTTGGCAATACTCTAGTCGGCTTTGGTTTATCGGCAGAGATGTTTGTCAAACTCAATGACCACGGATCAGACTCAAACGTCTACCAGGCGTATATAGGCAATGACAAAGCTGTATTTAAAAATGCGGTTTATAATGCGAAAGAAACTATTTTAGGATACGCCTTCCTCGACAAGATGATTGACGGTCTAAATAAAGTAGATGAGAGCAAAGTAGTCCAGCTGTATTATGATGCTCATCTGTTTGCATACTTCAATGTATTGGGTTACAACCCAACAACGAAGAACATCGATAAAATGATACGTCCAAACATAGAAACCCTTTATGAATTCAAGAAAGACTATCTTACAAAAAAAAATGTAGACGCTCTCAAAGTTGAAAATTCTTTGGCAGAGCTCAAAAATTTCTACAACGACATTACAGATTCTGGTGATAAAACAAAAGTTTATAACCACTATGTCGATCAAAATATGATTCTTCATTTAGCAACGCTTAGTCCCATGACAACGACAAGTACTTCTGCCAGCGGAACTGGTCAGTTGGATCTCTACGTACGCATCATGGCAGGAGCTACTCAACTTGGCGAAGCGCTTATCCCAAGAAAAGGGCCAATAAATTTCGATGTGACGATTCCTGCGCAAATAGTAGGAACTGTAGTCAAAGCTCAGATTCTGTCCTATGGATATGATCCTTCTTCATCAAACGCTTACAGTATTCTCGATGAAACGTCTATCATTGTCACTCAAGCAGTCGTTGTAGTCCCACCAGTTGTAGTCCCACCAGGCGGTGGTGGTGGCGGTGGCGGTGGCGGCGTAGCTCCTGCTCCTGCAGCACAAGTGGTTACAATTCCGGAAGACCTCCTTGCACTTGCTGGTCTTTCATTTGACGACGTAGCAGGCGTTCCATGGGCATTAGAAGCCATCGTCAGACTCCAAGAAAAAGGCATCATTCGCGGCAAAGGTCCTAGAATCTTTGATCCAAACGGTTCCATCACAAGAGCAGAGTTCGCTGCTATGGCAACAAGACTTTTCGCCTATGAAGCAACCGAAGCAGACAAAATGAACTTCGGCGATGTCAAAGCCACAGATTGGTTCTTTAAAGAAGTCAAAGCCGCCTACATCAAAGGGATCATCAAAGGCCTTGGCGAAAGCTTCAACCCATATGGCAACATCACCCGTCAAGAAATAGCCACCATCATCGGCCGCATCTTAAGCCTTAATGCATTCACTTTAAAAGATGTAACCGTCCTCAATATCTTTGAAGACGCAAAACAAATCAGCATATGGGCAGTCAGTGGCAGCCAATTAACCGTTCAAGAAAAAATCATGTCCGGCCGCACAGCGACCACATTCGCACCAAAAGAAAGCGCAACAAGAGCAGAAATCGCTGTTACACTTTATCGCATGAAAGATAAAGTGAAGACAATCTTACAATAATAACTCAGCGGGTCTGACAGGTACTCAGCGGGTCTGGCAGGCGAAAATGATTCACCTTTGCCGAGAAGACGTAGTCAGCGGTCATGCGTAGGTACGGAGCATGAGAGTTCCATGGTTTTAATCACTAAGTTCCATGGTTTTAATCACTAAATTCCATGATTCTGAATTTCGGGTCAGGTATCTACTCAGCGCGCCTGGCAGTCAAATGTGGTTTTCATTTGAGGAGAAGGAGTCGTAGACAGCGTCTTTGCGAAGTATGCAAAGGAGAGAAGCACCTGCGCTTTGCTGGTGCTTCGGGATCTAGTATTTCGGCAAGATATTGCCGAAATACGGTATCAAAGTCAGCGTCCCGAGAAGACAAAAGTGAATTGCTTTTGGTGGGCAGGGCTCGCAGAGAGCGTTTTTGCGTACTTTGCAACAGACAGGCGCCTATAGCGCCGGTATAGAGATCCAGAATCAATGAACCAACCCCAGCGACAACTGTCGCCGCAAACTGAACTTTTGCGCCCAGCACAAAAGAATAACATCACTGAT
>JBBRGL010000276.1:0-3799 GCA_038240675.1 Peptostreptococcales bacterium | reverse complement strand
TCCGGGGTGGTCGGGTCGTGACCGAGCCTGCAGCCCGCAGGGTCAAAGTAGGCAATTGGCTCACAAAATCGTGAAAGGCATCATAATCCCCTTCGTAATCTGGTTCAAAAGCCACCTCAGTGCGCTGAATTTTGTGGTTTGTAATCAAGAAGGTTTTAAACCCAAGGCGCTGTGTGATCAAGTCCTCTTCGACGTCATTGCCTACCATGAGACAGTGATTGGCCTCAAGGTTTAACTTCTTTAAGATTTCTTCATAAAACCCCAAATTCGGCTTGCAGTATTGATTTTCTTCAAAAGAAGAAATATAGACAAAGTCCTCTGGATCAAGTCCAGCCCACTTTATGCGCGATACGACAGCGGATTTAGGAAACAGTGGATTTGTGGCCACCACTAACTGATAGCCTTTTTCCTTGAGGAGTGCAATATCCTCTACGATAGTATCCACCGTGTTGACAGCACTTTGAAGGGCATTAAAAGGACCATCGTAGTAGTCATAAAACCGCTTTTCATACTGATCGATAGACGCTTCACCCACAAAGCCTCCAAAACTTTCGAGAAAAACCTCTCGGTTTGTTTTAAGTCCAGGATTTTTGACCATAGCCATTGTGGATTTCATCAAATAAGAGACAAAGGTTTCCTTTGGCAAAAGATCTGACACAAAATCACTTAAGGTGTTGAAATAGCCATGTTCAAACTCTCTCGTATTCATGGACAGCAAGGTGCCATCCAAATCAAAAAAAATAGTTTTCATACTCATGTTACTCCTTTCAAAGTGTCTCTTGGACATTTCATCCATTGAGAACGCCTTTATTGCCTGTGATGTTATTTTGTCGTCTCATAGGGCCAGTTGACGATGCCGCCTAAATCATAGACGGTGTTGTAACCGTATGTTCCTAAGAGCGCAGCCGCTTGTGCACTTCTGTTTCCAGAACGGCAATACACGATAATGGATCTATCTGCATAGGGGACCAGCATCTGAATGCTCTCGAGTTTATCAAGGGGAATGTTGAGACTGTTTGGGATGCGGCCTTCTGAAAATTCCTCTGGCGTTCTCACATCAATCAGGTAAACCTCTGGAGGTGTCTTCGTTTCGGTCGCGCGCTTTTGATCCGCCTCTAAAAGCGTCTTAGCCTCTTCAGGAGTGATAGTTTTATTGATTTTTTCTACCGTTACAGCTTCTGTGGTGGTTTCCGTAGCGCTTACTTCGGGTGTTGGCTTTGCCACAGGACCCGCCATTAAATTGCTGGACATCATCAGTGCAATGGTGATCAAAACAAACAAAGTCATTCCAGAAAGCAGAAGAATCTCATTTTTCTTCAGTTTAATAAAGTTTTTTTGTGTGATAGAACCTGGATTCGTTTTTTTCATGTTTTGTGTTTTCCTTTCGACTGTTTATTCTTCTATATAAGCTTGGTAAGCTGCTTTGAAGGGTTTGAGTGCCCTTTCGAGGACGCCCTGAACGTAGCCAATAAGGACGCCATAATTTACAATGGGCACTCCAAATGCCTCGGCTTGTTCAATGCGGTAGGTCATGGCCGCTTTGTTGAGCATACATGCACCGCAGTGAACGATGAGTTTATAGGCCCTCACATCTTCTGTAAACTGTGTTCCTGAGGTGAAATCAAACTCCAGTTGCTTGCCAGTCATCTGTCTCAACCATCTCGGTATTTTAACTCGGCCAATATCGTCGGCCTGACGATGATGGGTACAGCCTTCAGAAATCAAAACCCTGTCCCCATCCTGTAGTTTTTCTATGGCTTTAGCGCCTTTTGCAAGTGCGATAAGGTCTCCTTTGTGACGGGCAAACAATATGGAAAAGGACGTCATTGGAATGTGTTTAGGCGTATCTGCCGCCACCTTCAAAAATACTTGAGAATCTGTAATCACGAGGCTGGGCTGTTTTTTAAGGCCTTCTAGAGTCTCTCTGAGCTCATGTTCTTTGGTGACAATAGCTATGGCGTCGCTTTCGATAATATCTCGAATAACCTGTTGCTGAGGCAAAATCAATCGCCCTTTTGGCGCCGCTTTGTCAATAGGGGTCACAAGGACCACAAAATCTCCCGGCTTGATGAGATCGCCAACAATACGGAATTTCGATTCATCTTCTGGGACCAAAAGCTTTAACGTATCCTTTAGTTCTTCAATGCCTGCCAACGTCACTGCAGACACCTTGAGGCATTTGAGATCATAGAGGCTCTCTAAGTTTTTCATCACTTCATCATCGGCATTTTTCACATCTGACTTATTGAAAACGACGATGACGGGGATTTTTTTATCAGAGAGTCTATCCAGTATGTGTTGATCGTATTCTGAAAATCCAAGTTCAGCATCGACAATCAGTAAGGCCACATCTGTCTTGTGAAGCACTTCAAGGGTTTTTTTGATGCGCAGTTCCCCAAGGGCACCTTCGTCATCAAGGCCCGCTGTGTCAATAATCACCACGGGGCCAATGGGCAGGATTTCCATAGCTTTATACACAGGATCTGTCGTGGTGCCTTTGACTTCGGAGACGATTGCGATATTTTGATGTGTCATAGCGTTGATGACGCTTGACTTGCCGGCATTTCTTCTGCCAAATAGTGCGATATGAAGTCGATCGCCTCTCGGTGTTTGGTTCATGCTCATAATCACACTCCTTTGTCGGTTGCTTTATTTCGGTATGCCTGGGCTTGTAATTTGATGGGGTTTAAGAACGCTTTCAAGTTTTTCGGCAGTCATGAGCCCAGATTCAAGGACCAAAGTCCGTATGGATTTTCCTGTCTCAAGAGCCTGTGAAGCCAATTGAGCTGACACATCATAACCCAAGTAATGAATCAGTGCCGTGGCTATAACCGTGCTGTTTTCCACGTGTAATAGGCATATTTCCGCATTGGCCTGAATGCCTGAGATGCAGTGGGACGTAAAAGCAAGAACCCCTTTTTCTAGAAGGCTTAAAGACTCTAAAATGCAGTCGGCTATAAGAGGGGTAAAGGCATTGAGTTCAAATTGCCCCATAGAGGAGGCCTGAGTGATGGCACTGTCATTGGCAATGACTTTGAGGCCGATTTGGGTAATCATTTCCGCCATGACAGGGTTGATTTTTCCTGGCATAATGGTGGATCCCGCCTGCCTTTCAGGCAAAGTGATTTCACCCAGTCCACCCCTAGGGCCAGAATTCATAAGGCGCAAGTCTCCCGAAATCTTGATAAGGTTTACAGCGGCGGATTTCAAAAGCCCAGATACTTCAACAAATACATCCATGTTTTGAGTGGAATCAATGGGGTATTCACTGCGTGCGAGGCCAAGGCCCGTCAAATCCTGTAGAATATCGGTCACTTTAAAAATATAGGCATGGCTGGCATTGAGGCCCGTACCTATGGCCGTACCCCCGATGTTTATTTCCCTCAGGCGCTCTTCCACTTTATAAATGCGCCACCGATCTCTCGATATACATCTGGCATAAGCGCCAAAAGATTGCCCAAGAGTCATGGGCAGTGCATCCATCAGCTGGGTTCTGCCCAGTTTGAGGACAGAGGCAAACTGTTCTTCAAGGACTTGTAGAGCCCCTTGTAGAGTATGAAAAGCATCCGCTGTTTTGCGTATTTTATGAATACAGGCAATGCGAAGGGCTGTTGGGTAGACGTCATTTGTGGACTGGCTATAATTGACTTGACCCAGTGGATGAATAACGTGGTATGCCCCTTTTTCAAAGCCCATTATTTCAAGTGCCAAATTGGCAATAACTTCATTGACGTTCATGTGGGTAGAAGTTCCTGCGCCGCCCTGCAGGGCTTGAGTGACAAATTGAGGGTCTAGTTCC
>JBBRGL010000275.1:0-3818 GCA_038240675.1 Peptostreptococcales bacterium | reverse complement strand
AAACATGGAAGTGGCCAATATTGAAGATATGTGTTATATGTCAACCTACACATGCTCACAAGTCTGCACTGCCTTAAATACTGTATTTGATTTAGAATTAAACAAAAAATATTATCAACCAAAAGAACTGAATAAAAAAATCAAAAAAATTTCAGGATAGGATTTCCGTACAACACAATCAAATATAAGAAAGAGGTCACAAACAGCTATTTAAAGCCATTTGTAACCTCTTTTTATTTTCCAACTGTCGAAAACGGGATTATACACGATACAAATTTATAATGCAAGAATGAATCTCATAATTTTTTACTTATCTGAACGATAAGCGATAATGTCCTATTGTAACGCAAGGGATTCTGTCTTCTGAATAGAAGATTGATTAGGGTGTCAAAAGTCCGTAGTTGATCTTGTTCATACTGCATATAGTTCCGGAATGTTCAACTGGAACTATATGCAGTATGAATAATCGAGAAACTTACTTTTGACACTCAAATCAAGAGCTCAGTATCGACTTTCGGTTTTAAGCAATCAGCATCATACATTAAAGACAACACTCAAATCATGAGCATAAAGTGACCTAAACGGGTCTCGACCCCAAAACAATCACCCCCATACAACCGTCCCACAACCGTCCCACGCGAAGCGCTGAACGGCCCCACAACGACCGTCCCACTACTGTCCCACGCGAAGCGCCGAACAACCCTTTCGATTCACTATGCCATACGCATGCTGTGGTATTTTAGGACATTTTCGAATACACATCACACAGAATTTTTCGAACTGAATACTCTTTGGTAGCTTTTCAGAAGTCTCTTAAAAAACTTTGGTTTTTTTGGTCAAAACCACATAAAACAGCAGGACTGTCCCAATGCTGACCCAAGAATCAGCGCCGTTGAAAATCGCAAAATTGATAGCCCTAAAGTCTATAAAATCCACTACAGAATCGAGCCGAACGCGGTCAATTAAATTGCCAATTCCCCCGCTAATGAGAAGGACAAAGCACACTTTAAGCCATGTTTCTGAAGGGTTTTTGAGGAGGCGGTAGAGGACAAAAACCATCAAGCTGATGGCAATTAACGTTACCACTTTCAAAAAAAACTGATTACCACTGAGAATACTGAAAGCCGCACCTGTATTCTCGGCATAGGTCAGGTGGAGAATCCCCTGAAATAAAGGCAATGTATCTATGGGCGCCAAATACTTTACAGCTAAATATTTAGTGCCTTGGTCCAGCGCGATCAGCACTAAAATGCTCAAAAAATAGAACATGATTCACCTCGTTTTTATTGCAGTGGCGATACAAACCGGCCGACTGCTTCGAAAAATTTACGCCTGAAAGGACGATTCAAAAATTGTTTATAGATAATTTGTTTTGAATCCTGAAGGTCTTTTAAAAATTGCTCTTCCAGGTTTACGATGGTCTTTTCGTCATACAAGAAAGCATTCGCCTCGAAATTGATTTCTAAACTTCTGATATCAAAATTAGCCGTTCCAACAGTGGCACATTCTCCATCCACCAAAATAAGCTTTGAGTGCATAAACCCCTTTTGATAGCGATAAATCGAGATTCCCGCTTTAAGGAGATCTTCAATATTGCCTTGAGTAGCCCAATAAACAAAAAAATGGTCTGGCTTTTCCGGTATCAAAATACGCACATCAACACCTGAGAGCGCAGCAGTTCTAAGGGCTAACATAAGGCCTTCCTCTGGCACCAAATAAGGCGTCGCAATATATACGTGATGATTTGCACCGCTCACCAAACTATGATAAGCCTGCAGGAGAGCGTCCCATTCAGCATCGGGACCACTGGCAACAATTTGAACGTGTTCGACGCCATCTCCCTCGTACTTTGGAAAAAACTCAGGGCCTGCAATGATCTCAGAGGTGACAAACTCCCAATCCATCAGGAAGATGCTTTGCAGACCATAGACGGCTTCCCCTTCAATTTTGAGGTGGGTATCGCGCCAGTAGCCAAATATTTTTGATTTGCCTAAGTATTCATCCCCAATATTTAAACCACCCAAAAATCCAACTCTACCGTCCACCACCAAAATCTTGCGATGATTTCTATAGTTGAGCTCTCTTCTAAAATACGGAAAAGCCACTGGAAAAAACGCTTTGACTTCTACGCCTGATTGCTTGAGTGCGTTGACATACCCCTTGGTCAATCGCCAGCTACCAACGCTGTCGTAGATCATGCGAACCCGCACTCCCCGCTTTGCACAATCGATCAAGGCATCTTTAATGGCATTGCCTATAGCATCGTTTCTGATAATAAAATACTCGAGATGGACGTGGTCCACCGCTGTACGGATAGATTCTAAAATTTTCACAAAAGCGCTTTGCCCATTGATAAAAGACTCCGTTGCACTCCGCATATAGAGAGGTGAATCCGAGTTTTGGAGAAGTAGTTTTCCCATGCGCCTTTCAAACACTTGAGCATTCCATGGGTTGTCTACTCGACTCAAAATTTCTTTTTGAATAAAGGCTGTCCTTTTCTGTGTATCCATACTTCTGAGTCGTTTTCTCTTTGCTCTATATTTTTTATGGAAACTCTGTCCCAAAAAGATATAGAAAAAAAATCCCACAAAGGGGAAAGCCAAAAAAACCAAAAGCCAAGACATGGTTTTTGCTGGATTTTTTTGCTCCAAAAATATCAACGCGCAAATACTGACCGCATAGAGTGTAAACGGCAATTGAAGGAAATAGTATCCCCTATCAAGCCAACCCATGGGCCAATTC
Source organism: Peptostreptococcales bacterium (assembly GCA_038240675.1). Lineage (GTDB taxonomy): Bacteria > Bacillota > Clostridia > Peptostreptococcales > Acidaminobacteraceae > JBBRGL01. The sequence goes on along the minus strand of JBBRGL010000275.1, from coordinate 1,076 downwards.
AAGGACTGTAGTATGCCCCAAAAAAACCACAGAGAGACAGATACACCAATGACAATCATGCCATTGAACAAACGTTTAGGCCAAGGACTCATTTTATCACTTCCTTAATGCGACTACTCCATAAATGGGCTGACCAAGCTCACGAAAGCGCGATTCATATTCTGTCATTAAATTGTCATGCCAGTCCTCATGATGGGCAATGTCATATGCTATGGACTGCACCTCAAAAGGTGATTCCATAAGAGACTTAAGTGCAAATTCAAATAAATCTAAATTGTCTGTTTTGAATTGAAGTCGACCACCCTGTTTCATAGCAGCTGCATACTGCTTCAAAAAACGTCCATGAACAAGTCTTCTTTTAGCGTGCCTGTCCTTTGGCCATGGATCGCAAAAGTGAATCATCAGCTGATCAATAGGCTCTTCTCTAAAAGCATCGATGAGCCGTTCACCATCTCCCAAAACGAAAAAGACATTTTCAAGGTCATTGTCTTTGGCTTTTTCACAGGCTTTGATGAGGACTTCTTCCTTGAGTTCAACACCGATGCACAGCTGATCCATATGGACTTTTGCATACTCTGTCAAAAAAAGACCCCGTCCACACCCCAACTCAAGGGCGATTGGAAAATTTGGAAATCTTGTGCTAAGGGCAGTGAGCTGAAATTCTTCTTGTGTATAATAAACCGCATCATAGGCTTTCAATTTCTCAAAAACACCTTTCCGACGTCTTCTTCTCATGTTTTTCTCAACCTCATCCTATTCCGGTGTGAACATCCGGGGATTTTCGCTCCACGCTTGAAGCTCGGCAAGGTCCTTCTGAGCAATATAGCCTTCCTTGACAGCGATAGGTAGGAGCGTTTGATAATTAGTCAGCGCATAGAAAGGAACCTCTTCTGTTTCAAAGGCTTGATCCACCTGTGGAAATCCATAATTAAAAATCGCCACAACCGCCAGGACTTCAATTCCCATATCCTTTAGAGCTTTGACAACTTTAATAGAACTTCCCCCTGTAGAGAGAAAAACCTCAACAATAATGGCCTTTTGTCCCGGTTTAGCAAAACCTACTACCAAATTGCCTT
>JBBRGL010000274.1:0-3852 GCA_038240675.1 Peptostreptococcales bacterium | reverse complement strand
TCCAAATCGTGAGAAATGGGGCCCACGTGTTCACCCTATTGAATGGGTTGGCGGGCTATAATGGCGTCATGGTCAATGCACCACACTATTTGGTGATTTTCGCCAACGCCCATGTCGATCAATACAAAGCAGTGGGGTATGTGACGGAATGGCTGGTCCTCAATTTGACAAAGAACAATATTGGTTCTTGTTGGATTGATACCAATAAAAACGAGGTTCAAATCAAAAATGTTTTGGAGTTTCAAACAACCGATGACGTCATTGGACTTTTGGCACTGGGGTATACCTCTAAAGAAGTTCGACTTTCCAATATATTTGACACATTGAAAACAGGGTCAGTCTCTGCACTCAGCTCTATTGGTTATCCGCATGTGGATATTGGCTATGCATCAGAACCTGTTAGTGGACGGGTGTCCATTCAAGATTTGGTGTATTTGAACGCATGGAACAACAAACTGTCTATTGAGGAACTTGAGCTCCGGGGTTTAGCCGACGTTTTTTTCTATATGCGCTTGGCGCCGTCATGGGGAAATCAACAGCCTTGGCGATTTATTCTCGACAAAGGACAAATTGTTTTAACGGTTCTTAAAGAATATGGTGCTCTCGATAGACACGTTGCTGGAATTGATGCAGGAATTGCAATGCTTTATTTTGAAACAGCTATGCACAGTGCGGGATTTCCCGGAAGCTGGGAGTGGAGTGAGGCGAAAAATATAATTCAAATACCGGATGATTATTTTGTTGCGGGTGTTTATACGTATTAAGCGTGATGGAGGATTTGTGGGAAGAAATTTAGTAGGGTTGGTGCTTCTGGTGGTGTTCACTGTAAGCGGGTTATTGTCATTTGCTAGCGCCGAAGAGGAAAATACGCTTAATGCACCTGAAGCGAAAGAAGCACTTTATATAACAGATGCACATATTCGCAATCACAAACTTGATGAGTTTTTTTGGAGACCCAACCGGTTCAAACCCGATTTGTTTGGGTTGTTTAGAATTCTTTACAACAACACACTTCCTCAGGATTTGAAAATGGATCTTAAGTACAATCAGTATCCTTATGGAACCCAATTTGGTGTAGCGCTCAAAGAAGGCATTTTTGTACGCGCACTCCCTAAACTCAGCAGCAGCATTGTGGTCAAACGCAGCATTAATTCTAAATTTACTATTTTGGGAATTGTCCATGGCGAGTATTTGGCCAAATACAAAACAGATGATTGGTATGCAGTTGAATACACAGCCAATGGCAAAACCGCCACAGGGTATGTGTTTTCGGGTTTTTTGACCAAGAGAGCGTTTCAATATAAAGAGATGCTCAAAACAGCCAAAGCGTTTTCGGAAGTCATCAACAATAACGCTACCACTGCACACATTAGCAACTATAAAAATCGCAATGGCAGACCGCCCAAAATAAACAATCTCGAAGTGGATGCCTTTGGCTATCAGCGGGACCAATCGGCACCTGGGTACAGTGCGGCAGATTTGAGTTCTGATTTCAGATACTTATCGGATGGGAGACTGCTCATCATCAAGTCGGATGTAGGTGAATTCTATTTGTGTAGCCATCCTTACTTTGAGGGAGAATTCTATATTCCTAAGAAGTATGTCACGCTTCACGAAGCCAAGAACGCAATTTCACAGTTTATTGTCATAGACCGCATAAATCAAACTGAAGTGGCTCTTGAAAAAAGGCCTGACGGCTGGGCCGTAGTGAGTCAAAATCTTGTGACCACTGGCGAAAAAGCCACTTTTAAAGATGAGACTGAGCGTGGTATTTTCTACATTATCGAAAAACGCAGCAAATTCATTTATTTAGATGACGTGACAAAGGAAGTTGATGGCTATGCACCCTATGCGCTCCGGTTTAACGGAGGTGCATATACCCACGGCGTGCCGGTAAACTTCAAAAAAATCACAGAAAAAGTCCTTGTGACACCTGAAATCAAAGATGCTGCCGGCGTAGTTTTAAAGCCTGCTGTCTATGAAGAAAAGGTTAAGGAAAGGAAAGACCCAGGAATGATTGAGTACTTGTCGACTATTGGAACAATTCCAAGATCCCATAAATGTGTGCGTCATCACACATCAAATGCGTTGTTTTTATATGAGTGGGTCAATGTGGGTCAAGCGGTTATGGTCGTTCTAGAATGAAATGAGAGTGGTGCGTTGTGAAAAAAATGAATAATCCTATGCATGTCGTTAATCGTTTTATTAAGTTTGGGCTGTTTTTTTGTGTGATAATTCTCGTATTGAGTGGCTGTGGACCGGAGAATCGAGACAAAGAATCTCTCCCTGCCCCTACCCCCGAGCCTACCCAGGTAAAAGTTTTGACGAAAGAACAGAAAAGCGCTTTACTGTCCATTTTAGAACGCAAGATTCAAAGGGATGAGCAACTGGCTTTAGCGCTGGAAAAAAGAGAGCTTGCCCTCCTCGGTGAAAATGCTAAAGAAAATGCATTGCCACCAGAATCTATAGAGCATCCCTATGAGAATGTGGTGTATTCAGAAATACCCAACGCGCCGGATTTTGAACAAAATCCACGCATTATTGCCAAAGCCCTTTATGTATCCCAAAATACCTTGGGGAGCGCAAAATTGGAGGATTTGATTGGCATTGCTGAAACCACGGAAATCAACGCTTTTGTCATCGACATCGTCGATGATTATGGCAATGTGCTCTTTGACTCTGCCACGGCAAGTGCCATCTGTCCTGAAGCGAATGGCAAATCGGGTATACGAGATTTGCCTGGGATCCTCCAAAAACTCAAGGACCATCAAATCTATTTAATTGGGCGCCTCGTCACCTTTAGGGCACCCCGTTATGCGGCGCTGTATCCCGAACGCGGTATTACCCTCGTCAAAACAGGCGAAAATTATAAGCAAGGGGATGGTCTGGCTTGGGCATCGGCCTATGATGAAAAGTTGTGGGCTTATGTAGCGGGCATTAGTCAAGAGGCGGCTGACCTTGGATTCAATGAAATCCAATATGACTATGTGCGCTTTCCAGCAACTGGCAAGAAGCTCGATAAACAGTTGAATTATCACAATGACAAAAACATTTCAAGGACCCTGGCTGTTCAACAATTTCTGCTGTATGTTAAAGCTGCATTGGCGGAATATCCTGTTTATATCACTGCGGATGTCTTTGGGTGGGCGGCATCAGCCCCAACAGACATAGATATAGGCCAGCACTGGGAAGCTATTTCAAACGTAGTAGACTATATAGCCCCGATGATGTACCCTAGTCACTATGGTCCGAATATTTTTGGCATCGCAGTGCCAGATGCAAAGCCCTACGAAACAATCACCAGAAGTGGGCAAGATGTCCTTGAACGAAATGCGCATTTGAAGTCGCCAGCACTTGTGAGGCCTTGGATTCAAGACTTTACCGCCACGTGGGTAAATGGACATATTCGCTACGGTGCCGATGAATTAAGGGCGCAGATAGACGCCCTTGAAGCGCTCGGGATCAAAGAATTCATGATTTGGAACCCGAGAAACAATTATCACGTAAAAGGACTTAAAAAGGAGGGTCAATAATGCAGTACAATGAGGAAATAGCAAAAAAGTTACTCGAGATTAAAGCAGTCAGTGTGGTGGATAGAAGCAGACTGTTTACTTGGGCCTCCGGTATCAAATCCCCAATTTACTGTGACAACAGAATGACCATGGGCTTCCCTAAAGTGCGGAAGCTCATTGCAGAAGGTTTTGCAGACCTTATAAAAAACGAGTTTCCTGAGGTGCAGCTTATAGCGGGTGCGGCCATGGGCGGAATTCCGCATGCAGCATGGTTAGCGGATATACTGGATCTTCCTATGGTTTATGTACGCGCTCAAGCCAAGGAACATGGAAAAGGCAA
>JBBRGL010000273.1:0-3867 GCA_038240675.1 Peptostreptococcales bacterium | reverse complement strand
CATCCGATGTCATTCCGCCGAGAGAAATATTGGCGAAATCCGTGTAGGTACTGCTTTCTTTTAAGGTCACGCCTACTTTAGGCGGAGCGGGTTGATTGTTGAACTTAATCCAGAAACAACTCAAAAGCTCCTTAGCTTTTTCCTTTGTAAGGCTTCCGTCCTCAATCCCCTTGACGTAAAACGGATAAAGATGTTGATCCAGTCTTCCTGGCGAAAAAGCATCCCAAGTATTCAGCTCTGTAATGACACCTAAATGGATAAACCAATAGTGCTGCAGTGCCTCGTGAAAGGTATCAGGGGCATTGAATGGCACTTTGGCAGTAATACGAGACAGCTCTAACAACTCCGCCTTAACTTCTGGATCTTCTGTCTGGTCTGCCAGTGCTTTCAAATAGTCCGAATACCGTGTTGCATATATCACCAGCGCTTTAGATACTTTATCCATAGCTCTAAGCTGTTGCCCTTTTTCTATTTCAGCGGGGAGTAGCCGCGTGAGTCTCTCTGCTATTTTATTTTGGATCTGTCTCATACCAACGGTAAAAACCTTTTGATCCGCAACTGTATGCCCAGGAGAACGCTGTTCCATAAACTCCGTGAATACACCGGCTGCATAGGCTTTTTTCCACTCTGGCGTCATGGCCTCTACGATGTGACTCCGGATACTGCGCGCTTGCCAAAAGGGGACAATTTCTGTGACATGATACTCAATATCACTGTCCGACACAGCAAATCGAATGCGTTCACGGCTATTGACCAGCCTAAAATCCTCTTCTGTATGACAGCAGAGTTCAGGATAAGTGGGGGCTGACCAAGGACGGTCTCCCCTTTCGCCGACAATCAGTTCTGAAGGCTCATAATAAAGTTCTTTTTCAGTCATAAATGTTTCAAAGACGAGGGCTCTCTTTTCGACCAAGGACAGAGTCTCATCTGCTTGTTTGTATGCTTTAGTGACTAACCGCGCCCTTTCAAAGCTAATTCTCGGTTCTGTATTTTCGCTAATTTCCCTTAATTTTTGAATTCTTGATTGCATATCATCCTCCTAGACAGCATTTTAAATTTACTTTTTGAAGTGCCCTTTGAAACAGTTTTAAATCCTTTTCGTAAAGAGCGCCTGTGGGGTAATTTGACATGGTTTTTCCAAGCAAGGCATACTTTCGGGACGCCGTCTGATGATAGGGGAGTAAATTGATCTGTTCTGGTGGGTAATGTTCAAGCAGCTGAATCAGTTTTGATTGATTGAGTGCATCCATATTGTACTCTGGAATCATGGGAATTCTGACCCAGACTCTTGCCTTTAATTGAAGCAGTTTTCGGTAATTTTCTAAAATAAGGACATTGCCAACTGCAGTCCCTTCTTTGTGAAGTGCATCGTTTAAGTGCTTGATGTCAAAGAGGTAAAGGTCCACGTAAGGACTGATGTGCTGTAGCGTCTGCCAACTTGCAAAGCCAGAAGTATCCAGGGTCACGTGGATGTTCTCCCGTTTCAATGCTTTGACCAATTCAAGAAATGCCGCTTCCTGAAAAAGGGGCTCTCCCCCTGAAAGTGTCACGCCACCGCCACAGTTCTGATAAAAAACCTTGTCCTTTAAGACTTCCTCTAGAATTTGTGCTGTTGTTCTTTCAGTGCCAAAAATCTCAAGGGCATTTGTCGGACACGCCTTCATGCAAAGGTCGCAGGTCCCACAGGACGTATTTAAGGGCAAAGCTCCTCCATACAGATTCGGGCATACGGCCAAACAACGGTTGCATTCAATGCACCGCTCCTCCCTAAAAACCCTGTCCTGATGGACACTCAAGCTTTCGGGATTATGACACCAGGCGCATTTCAACGGACATCCCTTGAAAAACACCGTCGTTCGTATACCCGGGCCGTTGTGTATGGAGAAATGTTGAATATCAAAAATCATTGCCATTGAGGCCCTCCACTATGGTTAGTCCTTTCTTATATAGCAAAAGCAGTGCCAACTTACATGTAAATCAAAAATACCGCATTCAATTGATTTTGTTGATTGTTAAGCCAGTTTTTTCAAAGGATACACCGATTTGAAAACCTGTATTTCCACTTCGTTAAAAACGACAAACAAAACAAGTGTCCCATAATTGGGACACTTGTTTTGTTTGTTTTGGGACATGTCATATTTTTTTGACAATATCTATTTTGTATTTCTTCATTTTATTGAATAAGGTTTGTTTAGGGAGTTGCAGCCTGAGTGCGGCTTTTGTCAAATGACAGCCTTCTGCATCAAGGGCCTCCCTGATCATTTTGATTTCCAAATGCTCTACTTCCTTGTTGAAATCCGTTTTATCCTTTATTGCAGTTCCCCCGACACTCAACCTTGGGTTTACACTCGGAAAGTGTTCAAGGCCCAAAATATCGCCCTCGACAAAGTTCATCATGCCTTCGATCATGTATTTAAGCTCTCTCACATTGCCTTTCCACGGCCGCGATATAAGCGTCTCCATCAACCCGTTCTCCACTTTTAAAACCTGTCGACTCAGTTTATGATTAAATTCGTGTACAAAGGCATTTACCATAATTGGAATGTCCACCGTACGTTCCCGCAGAGGAGGAATATACACCGGAATGACCTTGAGTCTATAATAGAGATCTTCTCTGAGCCTTCCAGTCTCCACCAGAATCTCAGGGTCCTCATTTGTGGAAGCCACAATTCGCGCATCCACCACGACTGTTGTCGCTGCGCCGATACGCCTAATTTCTTGATCTTGGAGAACCCGAAGCAACTTGGCCTGAAGTTCCAAATCCATAGAATTGATCTCGTCCAAATAAAGCACTCCCCCATTTGCAAGTTCAAACAGTCCAGGAGAGTTTCTTGCACCTGTAAAGCTCCCAATTGTGGTGCCAAAGAGAATAGACTCTAAAAGCGTGTTGGGAATTGCTGCACAGTTTTGAGCGATGAGGGGTTTTTTTGAACGTTTTTGGCTTTGCCCATGAATCATTTGCACCACCAGCTCTTTGCCTACACCTGTTTCACCGTAGATAAAAACTGGACTTGGGCTATCTGCAATAATGCCTATACGCTTTCTCAGATTCCTGATGGATTCTGATATTCCTAAAAGGAGTTTGTCTCCTTGATCCACTGTCATACGCTCTTGCCTTTGTGCTTTAAGCAGTTTTTCCATTTGTTCCGTCAAATGAAAGAGCGCTGAGGATTCCCTATAAATCTCAAAAGCCCCAATCATATGGCCCTCTTCATAAAGAGGCAAAGTGCTGGTAATGGTGGTGACTAAGCGCCCCTGATAATTGGTATAGGACTGGACATAGTCCACAATGGGTTTGCCCGTCTTCAGTACTTGAAAAAAAGTGCTGGTTTCTGCAGTGAGTTCTTTAAAAACATCCAGAATATTCTTCCCTATAGCTTCCGCTTGAGTGATTCCCGCCAAATTCGTCGCGGGCTCGTTAAAAAAAAGAATATTGGCTTCATGATCGACAACGATGAGACCTTCAGCAAGATTTTTGAGAATTTCATTCAGTAAGAGTTCTGACTTCATTTTAAGTCTCCATTGTAGATGAGGTGTGTTCAAAGGCTCTAAAAAATATTAACACATATTGACTTGATACTTATAAGCCAAACAGGGTATTATGACAATAGTGCAGTGCACATTTCACCCAATTCTACCGAGAAGGACCTTTGTCTTGCGAGGTCCTCACTCTAAAACCACTTGCCATGGGGCACAAGGAGATTCAGATGAAATTTAAATTTGACAAAAAGACCATTTTAGATGTTTTATACATAGGTTTAGGGTGTGTGTTCCTCGCCTTTGCCATCACTGCCATACTAAAGCCTAATCACTTGATTACCGGTGGTATCACCGGCATCTCCATCATATTGGATTCCGTAACAGGCA
>JBBRGL010000272.1:0-3895 GCA_038240675.1 Peptostreptococcales bacterium | reverse complement strand
TTTCTCACTGCTATGCTCAATGCCCTCAATCAAAATGCCTTCGCTCCGGAGGCCTTCTAATAGAGTTTGACCAAATTTATCTTCACCAACACATCCAATAACTGAAACGTCACTATTTAGCCTTGCAGCGGCAACAGCTTGATTGGCACCCTTACCACCAGGGGAAGTTGTAAAACCATGACCAATGACTGTTTCACCGATTTTAGGGATCTTATTTGTGTGTATTACAAGGTCCATGTTAACGCTTCCGACTACAATAATCATAATCCCTCCTATTATTGAGGTATAGTAATTAGAATATCACCCCTGAAACTAATATGATATTCGCATAGGGACTACATTCGCCCGTTCTTACAATCGCTTTACAGCCCTTTGTATAAACCTTAAATCTTTGATGGCTTACTTGTTCGATGGGAATTCCTGTCAACAAAATTTTTAGTTGTTTGTAGATTTCTGAATTTCCATTCAACATCTCCTCAGCAATAATGGCACGTTCAACCTTCATTTCATCTAATATAGCTTTCAATGTAGAAATGAAGTCTGGGTAATTTTGTGATATTGCAAGGTCAATCCGCTTCACATGGTCTGGTATTGGTAGTCCAGCATCACACACGGCAAGAAAATCACCATGTCCCATCATTGATACAGTGCTTACAATTCCGGAATTCATCAAACCAGATTTTTTCATTCACAACCTCCTTTCTTTGAATTGTCTGATAATTCGCTTATTTCACTTTTATGAATTTATTATATGTCTAAATCGACATTTATGCAATACTTATTTCACCAAATAAAATAACTGAATTTAAATATAGCGTTTAATCGCATTCATTTTATATTATATTTAATTACTTTGCTTTTTTCTATTGACCATACCCTTTAAAAATACTATACTATTCAATAGAATGAATTGCAGAACTCGCTAAAATCAAAAGCATATATTTCAAGGTCAATGATATGAGGTGTCTATGGAATCGTTAAATAAAATCAAAATTTTGAATTTAATCCGTCTTTATGGACCTATTGCTCGAACTAATTTGGCTGAAATGATGGAGATCAGCATCGCTGCTGTTTCAAAATACGTCTCAGAACTACTTGAAGAAGGTATTGTGCGTGAAACAGGCACTGAAAAATCAACCGGTGGAAGAAAACGCATTCTTTTGAATATCGATACAAGCTATGGACATATGATCACTATAGATTTCGGTCAGAGCCTTTTGAGGGCAGCAGTTCTTGATTTAAACAATGCAGTGATTTTCTCTCAATCTATTTCTTCTTCTACAATTGGAGGAAAACATTTGGGAATGGACCGAATACTCAAACTCATTAGCGAAGTACAAGAGCATAAGAACACTCAAAGCAAGCTTCTAGCCATTGGAATAGCTGTTTCAGGTATTATCAGTGAAAACGGAATAAACGTCAGTCTGCCAAATCTCAAGGATTGGGAAAATGTTGATTTTATAACGCCCATTACAGAAGCTTTTCATGTGCCCGTCTATCTAGATGATAGCGCTCGGATGATGGCCCTATCCGAGAGCATCATCCCAGGAAACGGCCGACACCACAACTTGATATTCATCAGCATCGGCGCTGGTATTGGAATGGGCATCATTGTCCATGGGCGACTACTCCGTGGAGCCAATGGTGCAGCTGGCGAACTTGGCCACATTATCGTTCAAGAAGATGGATTGACTTGCGGTTGTGGAAACAAAGGATGTCTTGAACAATATGCCTCTGTCACTTCCATGGTTAACAATTCTAAACGATCTCTACAAGACGGTGTACGATCTGCTATCATTGAATTTGCAAACGGAGATATCAATTTGGTCGACTCCCTTTGTATTTCAAAGGCCTTTAAAGAGCATGACAAATTGGCTACTCAAATTTTAACAGAAGCGGGAAGTCATTTAGGTAAAGGCGTTTCACAGCTAGTTAATTTATTTAATCCGCCCCGTATTATCCTTGGTGGCGGTGGCATGAAACTCGGAAATATCATCCATCAAGAAGTCCTCAAAGCATGTGCTCTCAGATCCCTAACAGCCTCCGCTAAGAAGGTCAGCATTATGGTTTCAGAGAAAGACGATAATTGTGCGCTAATCGGTGCTTCAATTTTTGCCCAAGACAACCTCTTTAAACTCACAATGATTTATGATAATGATTTATTATAACGCTCTCTGTTTATACACACATAAAGCCACCTATCAATTTCCGATTGATAGGTGGCTTTATTTACCATCCTTGAGATGTACTCTAACTTCTTACTTTGAAGTGAGCAATGACTTATTCCTAAAAAATCAGGTCCTTTTTAGCACAGCGCCCTTTTCAAAATTGCCACTACTACATTTCATCTTTTTTGAGGGGTCAGGCTTGTTATTGCACTCTTTCTATCTGATGCCACTTTTTTTCTCAAATGCTGTTATAATTTTTCTTTTTTCCTTTTTCTAAAAGCTCAATTTATTTTACTTATTTCTCGAATTCTCATCAACTTTATCCATAATCCTTGAAGCCCAATATGCAATGTTCCCGATAAGCAAGAGATAAGCAAATGGATAAAAATCTACCCCTCCCATCGGGAAAAGCAGCCCTCCTAATACATTAAAAACCACGAAACATGCAATCACAAACACAATTGCTTTGCTAGCTGTCTACAACCTATTCCGCATGAATTACCCCTTTTCGTTTTTTATAAGCACTGAACTTTTCTATTAAATGCAATAATAATCGACTGCATTTTTTAGTGGGCTTGTTATTGCACTCTATTCGGTCTTATTACATATCCTCGACACATATCCATCGCTCAAACCGAAATATTTGCCCAATTCAACTTGTGTCGTTGCATTGTATTTAACAAGTTCCTTCATTAACGCATTCCGAAGTTTAATCTGATCACGTTTTAGATACTTGCCTCTCAGGGTTTCAACTTTTATGCCTGTTTTCTTTTCAAAAGATACTGTGATTTCTGCTTTATCTTTTTTCTCAAAGCTCGATTTACTCAACTCAACATCTACCTCAACTTGATCTGGAGCCAATTCTTTGTCGGCCTTTGCCACAATAATTTCATCTGCTTTTGAAACAAATTCTAAATAGAGCTGAACTGCTCTTTTTTTCTGCATTGAAAATAGACCCAGCACCTCATCTGTTCTGCACACACTTTTATCACATTTAAGATAGAGGCTATGACTGCTGAACGGATAGTCCAAGTCCCCAATTTGGGCTCTGACAGGATTTTGATGGATATACCTGACGAGGGCTAACAAGTAGTCATCCTTGTCGCATAAGATGCTTTTATACCGCTGTTCAAAGACATGTCCGCTGCGATGATGCTGTTTATTATACCAACTTGTATACGTTTGCTGTACGCCCTGCATAATCTTTGAGACCGGCACAGCGCCTGCCTCCATAAGCATATGGCAGTGGTTGTCCATGATGACATAGGCGTATAACTTAGCGCCAAATTGGCCAGTATATTTAAAGAGCTTCTCTAGATATTTAGACTTCTCAACGTCCTGCTTAAAGATCATATCCTTGTTGTTGCCTCTGGCGATAACGTGATAAAATGCGCCGTCGTAGTGTATGCGCGGTTTTCTTGCCATGTTGAGAATTCTCCTTTTGCATGTTTTTTTACATTATATCATTTTTTATAGTGCAATAACAAGCCTGACCCCGTGGTCGAAAAAATGTTTAGGGGGATAACGCATAAATATTTTGATGACATTATCTTTCTTAACAGATGGTTACGTAAGCATCTTGCTTGCCCTCTTTATATAACGTAACTTTGTCATAACTTAGACCGTCATTACTGTCATCTACGACGAATAAAGACTTTTGGCTTAAGCCTTTTTCTGTAGTGTATTTATAACGAATGGTATCCCTACTTCATCATATCACATCTATT
>JBBRGL010000271.1:0-3906 GCA_038240675.1 Peptostreptococcales bacterium | reverse complement strand
GGCATGTTCAAAAAGCCCATTGTGCTCGCTTTGCGTCCTACAATAACTCAAATAATGAAATGACAGGCCATACATTTTGAAGTATGATATTTATAAGTGCATCAAATCATAAAGAAAGTCATTATGTGGAATAAGCAGATTGAATTTATTGATAAATACAGCATTATTTATGATTTATTTATGGGATTACTCGCAATCATTGCAGTTACTTTGACTTAGTTAGATCTCACTTTTGATGATTGAAGTGCAATCAAAACAGAATGCAAACACTATGTAATGGAGGACAATGAAGTGGGAAATATACTCATTAAGAGTGGCATAAATCTATTAATAAAAGGTGGAAAATTAGTGGTTGGGAAAATTGCTCCGGAGGCTTTGAATTTGGGGGCAAAAGTAGGTAATGATTTTTTTGAAAAGCAGAAGAACCTGATCAGAATACCAGATTTAAAAGATGTTCATATTGATGAAGCGATACGCATTCTGCGTGATGAGCTTCATTTGATTCCAACACCCGTTATCGCTCATCCCAATTTAGCATTTGTTGATGAAAGAGAAAATGAGGTGATGTATTCTAAACCTAATTTCCGTTCTCGTGTTAATCCTAGAACAACCGTCAAAGTTTACTATCTCACACAAGAAGTCATTGACAAGTCCAAAGCGTTATTAGGCAATCGTGTTCAAAAATTTGAATTGCCAAGGGTCATTGGCCTTCAACTCAGTGAAGCAAGAGAAGACCTTGAAGACTTAGGGTTAAAAGTCACGGAAAAATCAGAAAAACCGAGTTTAAGATTTTCCAGTAAAGAAGAAGGTCAAGTGACGAGAATCACTTATCCAAACAATCAGAAAATAGGTTCTAAATTTAAAATTGGCGAAAGAGTTTGGCTCTATTATGTCAGTAAAGAAGTGCTATTAGAGAGTAAGTCTAAAAAAGATCAAAAGGTTAAAGATGAGCAAGAGAAAATCGAGAAAATCGGGAAAATAACCAAAAATACATTAAAAGGATTTTATACAGGAGCTGTTGATATTCGCGAAAATGTTGCTAAAAAAATAAGAAAACCGTTTGTAAAGAAAAAAATGGATTCTGACAAGAATGAATAATAATGAACAATGGAATTAAAAGGGTAGTTCGGCGCTTCGCGTGGGGCAGTAGTCGGATGGTAGTTTGCGTGTGATTGTTTTGGAGTCGAGACCAGTTTCGGTCGGTCACTTAAATTGAGGAAAGGGGAAGAATTCAAATTTGATCATTGGATCATTGGATTCTACATCAAATAATGGGGATACACACGAAGTGGTACCACTCTATTCGATTTAAGCTGATTATTCCTATAGCACTGGTATTCATTACACTTTCAATAATGAGTACTGCCTTGTTAACCAGAGAATCTATACATACTGTAGAACAAATTCTCGCAGAATTAAGGCAAGAAATTGTATTACGAGTGGGGAGCACTCTTGAGAACAAACTAGAGCAGGCTGTTAAACTAAATGAATTTCATGCTGAAGCCCTAAACAATAAGATTCTTAAATTGGAGGATGAGAACAATAGGGAACAGTATTTTACTGCGGCTCTAAAGCCTTATAAAGATGTTGCTATGACGTATATTGGGCTGCCAGATGGTTCTTTTTATGGCGCAAGAAGGCTGCAAGATGATTCACTTCAGATTGTTTGTAATAACGAAAAAACATCTGGAAATTCTGAGTATTATAAAATCGATGCCTACGGGACTCGCACGATTTTGGCCCAAACATTTGAAGATTTTGATGCGCGTACAAGGCCGTGGTATAAAACTGCACTCGAAAAAAAGAAAATTTCATTTTCACCTCTTTATAGCCATTTCGTCTTTAAAGTTCCTACAATTACAGCGAGTTTGCCCTACTATAAAAAGGATAAACTTGTGGGTGTCTTTGGCGTTGACTTTCTAATGACTTGGCTTGTGGAGACCCTCGGCCAGATTTCGATAGGAGATCATGGAACTGTGTTCATTGTAAACACCAGCAATCAGCTTGTTGCAACTTCAACAAGGGAAGATCTATTCAAACTCATTGATGGCCAAGCGACTAATATTGAAGCTTCAGACTCCAGTGCGTCAGTTATTCGGGAAACCATCAAGCTTCCTTTTTCAAACGGCAACTCATCTACTTTAGAATTGGACGGGAAGTCATACCTTGTGGGGAGAGATTTGCTCAACTCCCACGGACTTAATTGGTATGTGTATACAATCATTGATAAAGCCGACTACACAGCAAGCTTAAATGTTGCTATTAGGCGTATGAATAGTTTTGTTTTCGTTGTTTCTCTGCTATTTTTAGTGTTTGTTGCCTATTCTAATCATAAGTTTTCGGAGCCTATTTTTGCGCTTAATGCCCATTCTAGAATGTTAACTACGGGATCTTTTGAGTCTGTCAAACAATTTAAACATTCTCCTGAAATGACTGAATTGATTGATACTTTTAATGAAATGGGCTTGAAAATTCAATCCCACGTAGGAGAACTTCAGAGCGAAGTTCAAAAACAAACTCGAATGTATGAAGATGCTGCAGAAGAAGCGAAGGCAGCAAATGTTGCCAAAAGTCGATTTTTAGCAAATATGAGTCATGAACTCAGAACGCCTTTAAATGGTATTATGGGCATGGTGGAGCTCCTTAAGTTCACAGAACTGAGTGAGGAACAATACGATTATATAAATTTGGCAGAGCATACTTCACAGTCTCTTTTACAGCTAATCAATGAAGTCTTGGATTACTCAAAAATCGAAGCGCAACAAACAGTTATTGAGATGCTCCCCTTCGATGTAGAGGATCTAAGACGCGATATTGAAGCGCTGTATCGGTTATATGTTGAAAGCAAAGTACTGGACTTTAAGTACACAATAGATGACGCTGTTCCCATGCAGTTAATCGGCGACCTTTTTCGCATCAAACAAATCATGACCAATCTTATTGGAAATGCTGTCAAGTTTACGAAAAATGGAAGCATTGCAGTTTCGGTGGCCTTAGTTGATTTGGAGAAAATAGACCACACAGCGCACATTCGCTTTTCTATTACGGATACGGGACTAGGGATTCCAGACGATAAGCAAGCGCTTCTCTTTAAGCCTTTTAGCCAAGGGGATACATCGACGACGAGAGAATATGGCGGTACAGGGCTAGGTTTAGCTATTTGCAAGAGCTTAGTTGAGCTGATGCACGGAACGATAACCCTTATAAGCACATTAGGGGTTGGCAGTGAATTTTCATTCACCTGCAAAGTTGGTTATGTTGATCAAAAGGTGAAGAGTGATGATTCTGGACCAGAGGATTCCATCAAAACAGATATTTTAAAAGATTGGATGAAGGAGATTTTGAACAAGCCTCTTGGTATACTGCTTTCAGAAGATTCAAAGACAAACTATGAATATATTGAAAGAGTTGCGCGAAAAAGCAATTGGAATTTGTTTCATGCAGTGAATGGAGAACAAGCTGTTGATTTATTTATGCGCCACAAGGAAGAAATCGATGTAATTTTGATGGATTTAGAAATGCCTATTTTGGATGGCTATAAAGCAACCAAAAGGATTAGAGACATTGAAAAATCGGGAAACTATTCACCTGTTCGCATTATAGCCATTTCGGCCAATGCTCTCACAGGCGAGCGGGAAAAATGCATCGGAACTGGTATGGACGATTATTTGGTAAAACCATTTAGAATTGATCAGTTGTTAGCACATTTGAGTTATTAACATATACCCTTTATGTTTTTATTAAACCATACTCTAAATCAAAAGGGTGAAGTTGAACTCTTGTATCACTTTAAAAGCGTGATAGACTCGGAATCAAATAGAATTAAGCCTTCGTTTTTCATTTTTTGAAGTTCTCTTGAAAGAGAAGTTCTTTGCACACCCATGCGATCGGCAATTTCTTTTTTAG
>JBBRGL010000270.1:0-3910 GCA_038240675.1 Peptostreptococcales bacterium | reverse complement strand
ATTGACTATCCATTCCAAAGATGCAGTATTTTAGAACACTTTCCATTTCACATCACTGTGTACCCATGGATTCCCCTAACCTTTTGGCTTGTAAACCCGTCTTTTATCCAGTGTCCAGACAGGTTCCGAAAAGCTCTCCGCCTCGAGGCTAGAGGTGATTTTTTCAAAGTCATAAACCCTTGCATCAATCATATCAATATGGTGTAGGAGTTCCGCTTCGACAAACATAGGTTTTTTGGGACTCCCGAATTCAGCCTCATAATGGTGACTGAGGATCATGTGTTGGACAAGTAAACTTGTCTCTTCTGGAATTTGAAGGCGTCTTGCCATCTCATCCACTTTTTTGATGCCAATGATAATGTGCCCTAGCATTTGACCTTCTTTGGTATATTCAGAAACAAGGCCCATTTCACTCAGTTTCATCTCTTCAATTTTACAGATATCATGAAGCACCACGCCTGTAACCAGAAGGTCTCTATTGATATGGGGGTAAATGCGCGCCAAGCTTTCAGCAACTTCTAACATGCGGTATAAATGATACATGAGTCCCGAACGAATGGCATGGTGATTGCTTTTAGCGGCAGGATAGATTTTAAAAGCCTCCCCATAATGGTCAACTAAAGCCTTTGTCAATTTTTTGAGAGACTCATCTTTCATGTCGTTTATTTTATCGCGAATGAAATCATACAGCACATCTGCTTTTATCGGTGCCGAGGGTACAAAATCCTCAATTTTCACAGCGTCACTTTCATTAAGTGGTCTGTACTTTTGGACGGTAACTTGCTTTTGTGTTTGCCACTGAGTGACTTTACCCATGATTTTAAGAATTTTGCCTTCTTTGAACAATAGCAGTGCTGGCTCTTCAACTTCCCAAAGCTTTGCGCTGACCTCTCCAGTTTCATCCATTAAAACCAAGTCAATATATTTCTTTTGGTTGTTTGCGACTTTTAAATGAACTTCTTTAAGTAGATAATACCCTTGAATTTCTTCACCTACTTGGAACTCTCTTATACGCTTAGTGTCCAAATTATCAACTCCTTGTTTAATCTCGTTAGATTGTGATATATATACAGTATATTAAAACCACAGTTTTTTCAAGATTTGAGTTTATATGTCCCTTGAATATCTGAGTTTATATGTCCCTTGAATTTTGTTTCAAAGTGTATATAATGGTAAGGAGTGTAAATCTATGAGCCCACCTCTCTACATAACCATGCTAATTCTCATAAGTTTACTGGCCTTAATACTCGCGATTGAATGTTATTTCTTCAGAAAACTTCCCAGCGCAAGAAAACTTTTTTTCTCATGACTTCCATTAGCGCTTGGGCTCTTTTGCATTTTTTGAGTCTAACAGTTGAAAGCCAACCCGCTAAAGAAATTCTTTTTACCACACTCTATATCGCCATTATTCTGACACCCATCAACTTTTTTTTCTTTGTATGCTCCTTCACGACTCAAAAAAACACTCAAGCGCTCGTTGATCTCCTTAATTTCTATACATGATTCCTTTAATCAACATCCTTATGCTTGTGACAAATCGTCTTCACTTCCTTTTTTTCACGTCTTTGACCATAGAACCTTTAAGGACCCACTTCCAATATTTTGCGAATTTCGGCCTCTTTATTTGGATTCACACTGCTTTCGCGTATACCGTTACCCTAGCCTCAATCGCTCTATTATATTATGAATTCATCACCACAAGTCGTCAGCTCAAACCTCAACTTTTATGGATCATTGCAGGTTCCATATCCCCTATGCTTTTCAACGTCGTATTTTTGCTTGATAAAAACAGCGCCCAATATGATTTCACCCCATTCTCGCTACTGACTTCGGTTCTCCTTTTCGGATATGCCATCAACCGATATCAATTTATCAAAGGCACGCCAATATCGCGCAAACTCACCCTTCATTCTATCCAAGACAGTGTCCTCATTCTAGAGGATGAAGGCATGATTGTTGAATTCAACGCGGCCTTTGAAAAAGAGTTTGAACTCATTTCGGATTTCCGTTTTCATCCAAGTAAGGTATTGCCCCTAAAAATCCAACGGATTCTCACTCTAACTGCGCATCAAACCTATTATGATCTGCAAATTCGAGTCGCCGACGAAGAGAGCAACTTGTCCTATTACAAAGTCAAAAAAATACCCGCTATAGAAAAAAACACTCAATTTTATATTTATCTCATGTCAGATCGCAATACGACTTCAATTCTGCTCAAGACCGTCGAACAAAAGCAAACTGTTTTGAATAGCATTCGGGACAACAACTTAAAGTTTTTGTCCTCCATTAGTCATGAACTGAGGGCACCTCTCAACACCTTGAAAAGTGTTGCAGAACTTCTCATCGAAAAATCTATGTGGGGCTCTGAAGAATTAAATCAATTGACACGCTTGACAAACGGCCTTCATCACAAAACCAATTTAATCTTGGATTATGCGAAAATCGAAGCCAACGAAATGAAACCAAAAGTCATTGATATCCCTTATGATCAAGTTGTTGATTTGCTTTTGTCCAACCCTTTAAATTCTTTAGGAATTTGGGACGCCCCAACATACTTAGCATCACAAAACACACTTTTACCGCTGATTGAGCATATGGTACACGCCTAACGCCACAAAAACTCTCCCCTTCTATGCGCTATCACGGACACATTTCATCTGTGAAATCGTCCTAGAAAAAGAGTATGCCGAAACTCTTTTTGAACACTTGTCATTCCCTCATTTAAGATCAGACATAGCTACCGAAAGAAGACTCCATCTGAGTTTGATCCTGTCCCTCATTCGCTTTTCCGAAGGAAAATACGACTTAATCGAACTCAGCGAGACTAAGAGCAAGCTGATTATTTCCATTCCTGTCACTTTAAAATTCAACACCTCTGACCACGAACCTTCCAACCAAGCACACACACTTTTACTGATTGATGACAGTTCAATCACCTATTTTATTTTACAAAAATTGTGTGCCATCCACAATATTGAGCTTGATTATGCAGAAAATTTAATAGATGCTCAGCAGTTTATGAAGAAAGACAAACTGTATACTTGGATTATGGTTGATCTCCATCTTAAAAATGCATCAGGTTTTGATGTGGTTCATCAGCTTAAAAGCAATCTGACAAAAGACACTTTCTTTGTTGCAATTTCATCGGACTCATTAGGCCAAGACGTGATCCACGACAATGCAAATGGTTTTGATCACTTCATTCAAAAGCCGCAAAATCCAGTGATATTAAACTTTTGGCTCAACGCATTAAATGACATGACATACAGGAGGTTTTATGTACATTATCGCTCTCATAAAAACAGCTTCTTCAAAGAATTTTCTCAAAGATTATTGTACCACCATGGGCTATGGATTTGAATTTGTGCATACTGTCGCAGACTTTCAGGAAGCACTTGAGTCAAACCCTGATATGCTTTTTATTGAAGCGCAGTTTGGAAATTTAGACTATGAAGACATTCTGGCCGACTTGAACTACCAAATACAGAAGAAGGCTGTAAAAATCGTTTTGATCAACAACACCCCAGATGTCCTTGAAAATCTTCCATACATTAGTCATGTCATAGAAGAGCATTTTTTAGCACAGCGACTGCCTCTTGTTTTTTCACAAAAAAAAGATCAGACAAAAAAAATCCTATACGCCTCAGACGATAAATTTATGCACCGCGTCATTGGTGATTTACTGAGGAAAAACACCTATGAGGTGATTCAAGCATTTGATGGCATAGAAGCTCTATCTCTTTATCAATCCGCTAAACCCCATTTGATCTTAACCCTAAATTCCCGTGCGATTATACCTATGACGGAATATCCACTCCCATGACGGTGTAGAGTTCCATCTGCTTCTTAGTCATCTCGCCAATATGGTGTTTACGCCCTTGCTGCTCAAAACGCTCGATAATATCGAATT
>JBBRGL010000269.1:0-3952 GCA_038240675.1 Peptostreptococcales bacterium | reverse complement strand
GGTCTCGACCCCAAAACAATCACTCCCATACAACCGTCCCACAACCGTCCCACGCGAAGCGCTGAACGGCCCCACAACTACCGTCCTACTCCTGCCCCACGCGAAGCGCCGAACAACCCTTTCGATTCACTGTGCCATACGGATGCTGTGGTATTTTAGGACATTTTCGAATACACATCACAGTGTAATTTCAATTTGATTTTCATCATCCGTTTGAGCCTCTAAAAGGAGCTGCTGTAATTCAGCGGTATTATAGTGGTAACGCGTCTCGCAGAAGTGACAACTGAGTTCTGCTTTTTCACCACTATCAATCATGCTTTGCAGGTCTATTTCACCTAAACTGATCAGCGCTCTTGAAGTTTTTTCTTTGCTGCAGTCGCAGGCATAAGACAAATTCCCTTCGCCCAGGACTTTGTAGGCAATGTCACCAAGCAAACGGTGAAGACACTCCTCGAGGGTAAGACCTTCTAAAAGCAGGGTTGTAACAGGTGGGAATGTAGGCACCTGACGTTCCAGGGCATCAATAGACTCTTCGGAGACGTCTGGAAGGGTTTGAAACATGAGCCCTCCCGATGCATCTACCTGATCATGGGTACTTAAATGAACGCCTAGGGCTACGACGATGGGCTGTTGTTCGGAATGCATGTAGTACGCCGCCAAATCCTCTGCAATCTCCCCAGATTCCAAATCGGATTGTCCTATATAGGGATGGCCATATCCAAAATCCTTGATGACAGTCAGTTTGCCCAAACTGCCAACGGCAAAGCCCACATCGAGCTGCCCTTCTTGGTTGTAAAAAATGCCCACATCCGGTGTTGTAATATACCCTTTTATACGGCCCTGTGAATCACCATAAGTAAAAATATTTTTGATCAAATTTGATCCTTTAATTTGCAAGCTGACACTTGCTTTTTCGCCTTTTAGAAATAAAGACATAAGGCCTACACCTGTAAGTGCCCTTCCAAATGCCACTGTGGCAACACTTGATGTGCCGTGAATCTCCGACGCTTTTTTAACGAGTTCACTTGTATCCGCTAAAATAAATGCCACATCATTCTGTCCACAAACGCCTCTTATATATCGATCCATTTTCTAGGGGGTTTCCTTTCTCATAACGGTATAAAACCGTTGATCATTTTCACTGATTTCTGCATAGTGATCGCCTACCATGTGTTCAATTGTAAATAAGCCCTTGGAAGCCAATTCAATTTGATCAATCGTAAAACTTATTTGACGGTGGTACTCGACAAAACGATTGTACTGACCATTTGGGCATTTTTCGAAAATATGAAACTCAAATTCTTGAACGCCATCATCCGTGTAGTGATTTTCCCAAATAAATGCAGATTCTTCATGGGTTTCAGCGATGGTTTTATCGCCCAAAATAGTCTTTAGTTTATAGGGGCTACTCCAGTCAAATATGAGAAGTCCACTGGGTTTTAAATGTTGATGACATACCTTGAAATAGGTTTTTAGGGCCTCAAAGTCGTCGAGATAATTGATGCCGTCATTGATACACAGCACTGCATCAAAGCGCTCTTTAAGGGTCAGCGTCAGCATATCAGACTGAATCCACTTGATCCGCGTAATCAAATCTGCGCTCTTTTGTTGCGCTACTGCAAGCATTTCCTCTGAACGGTCAACTGCCCAGATTGAATACCCTTCACGCGCTAAGGGAAGGGTTACTCTTCCTGTCCCGCAGCAGAGTTCCAAAATCTTGATGCCTGTTAGATTTCTTGATTTTAATTGCGCTTTAATCCATTCGATCCATGTCAGATAGGCATCATGGTCCATCCACTGATCATAATGCTTTGCTAAATAATCATATGCTGTCATGTACCCTCCTTCATTAACCTCTGGCTATTAAGACCATTACTAGACAGTAAAACAATAACACACCCATTGGAATCAGAAAAGACTTTTCGCTCTTTACAAATGTTCTCCCGATGAGGGGGAAGGTCGAAACGCCCTCTACAGCGTCTAAAGCAGGTTTATCGTCCTTTAAGCCTTTGTAAAAAAACCAAGCAAACACACATGTCACACATGCCAAAAGACCAAAGGTCAAAAGGGACTGAATCATCTCTTGAGATGTTGGGATTTCTGGCACGCCAGTCGGTTGTCCAGCACCGGAGACAATGAGTATCACCGCACTATTGATGATCAAATGCCCTACTATCGAACTATAAATAGACCCTGTACGACTGTTGACAAATCCAAATACGATGCCTAAAAAAAGCGGATTCAAAAAATTTTGTATATCAAAATGCATAAGGGCAAAAAGAAAGGCTGATAAACATATGCTTAAGTATATATTATGCGTTCTTTTTTCATAGGCCTTGAGAAGCATCCCTCTAAAAAACAATTCTTCACTGATACCCGTAACGAGACCTATGACAAGTACCTGCATGATTACATCCCCAATGGACAGTGCAGCGGGAATAGCGTTGTTACTTTCAAATCCTAAGTTGCTAAAAATATAAAAAGAGACTATATTCAAAAAAAACGACAAGGGAATCATGCAGATAAAAAAGAATACGCTATTGCGCCACTGCTTGCCCGTCATTTGGTTGAGCGAGAAAGCTTTCCGCATGTCAATTTTCATGTACCATGCCATAAAGACAACAGGCCCAAGGAACACCATGACTTCTGCAAAAAAAGCATAGATATTAAAAGCCACTTGATCCGCCATAAAGCTATACATAATCAACAAAAAAACCGAAAAACCGTAAAGAATATGTCCTTCTGCTACATGAAACACATCACGCATAGTCTGCTCCAAAACAGAGCGTCACAAATGCTTCTAACCCAGTCACCAAAATAGATTCCTCAAAATTGAAACAAGCGTGATGCAGCGGGAAATCGTGTCCTTTTTCCTCATTCTCCGTCCCTAAGAAAAAGAACAGACCCGGCACTGCATTTTGATAGTAAGAAAAATCCTCTGCCAGCATGTGTGGCTCCATTATGGTCACATCTAGCAACTTTGAAAGTGTTGCTATGGCTTGATTTGTAACAACTGAATCGTTGATGACAGCGGGGTACATATCCCTAAAGACCACTTCCACTCGGCAGCCTGTAGCATGTCCCACGCCGTTTCCTATTTTGATAAGTTCATCTTGAATTAAACTGTGTACCGCTGGATTGAAAGTGCGCATGGTGCCATCCATTTCGGCTTTTTTGGCGATGATATTGACTCTTTCCCCTGCCACTAATTTTCCGATTGTAACTACAGCCGGCTCCAAGGGTGAAACCCTTCTGCTGACAATGGACTGTACTTGACTAATGAACTGCGCAGCGGCCAAAATGGCGTCTACACCCCTGTGAGGTTGAGCGCCGTGGGCACTTTCACCGTGAATAATGACGGAAAACTCAGAGGTTTGTGCCATAAAAGCACCCGCTTTGATGCCTATCTGGTGGGCTTTCAGTGCGGGGTACAAATGAAGTCCATAGATTTTTTCGATGCTGTATTTTTCAAACAGTCCAGATTTGACGATGCCTTCAGCACCCCCTGGCCCTTCTTCAGCAGGTTGAAAAATCAAAATAACACGTTGATTCAACGTGGCTTCATGGGCTTTCAAATACTTTGCAAAAAGAAGGAGTATGGTCATATGACCATCATGGCCACAGGCATGCATCATCTGGGTATGGGTCGATTTAAAGTCTACCCCTGTTTCCTCCGTCACTTGTAGACCATCCATATCTGCTCTAAAGGCTATGGCTGGTCCCTCACTCCCCAAAATGGCGACAACGGCTGTTTCATACACATCTGTCAAGACGTCAATTTCAAGGGTATCTAAATACGCCAAAATATAGGCTTTGGTTTTAAATTCTTGAAGACCTTCCTCTGGAATTTGATGCAAATCTCGTCTGATTTTCTGTGCTTCTTCGGTCCAATCTGACTTAACAATTCTATGCATAGTGTTGCTCCTTATGTTTTATTTCGTTTCGCTCTTTT
>JBBRGL010000268.1:0-3974 GCA_038240675.1 Peptostreptococcales bacterium | reverse complement strand
CGAGACCGGTTCCAATCACATTACTTAAATGATTTGATTAGGGTGTCAAAAGCCCGTAGTTGATCTTATTCATACTGCATATAGTTACGGAATGTTCAACTGGAACTATATGCAGTATGAATAATCGAGAAACTTACTTTTGACACTCTAATCATCTAATAAACGATTTGACGATTGATCCCTTTACACCGAAAGTTGACTATAGAAGCTTCTATACAGAAGACATAATCCCTTGCGTTACAATAAGACTTATCGCTTATCGTTCAGAAAATGTTCGGTTTTTCTTTAAAACGCATTGTTCTTGATGCTCTAATGTATTATAATATGTGTAACGATTTGGGCAGAAGACGTAGGTGAATCTATTGAAATTTAAAGACTACCAGACAAAAATGATTGAACTTAAAACACATTATGATATGGCAAGGTTAGAAAAAGCTTTTCTATTTGGCGCGGCTGCTCATAAGGGACAGCTCCGTAAATCTGGAGAAGCTTATTTTTCTCACCCTTTAGAAGTAAGCCTTATTTTGGCGGAGCTTGAAATGGATGAGGATACGGTCATTGCGGCACTTCTTCATGATGTGGTAGAAGATACAGATATTTCTTTAGATGAACTTAAAAAAGCCTTTGGAAGCACTGTCACCATGCTGGTAGATGGGGTCACAAAGCTCGGCAAAATCAGCTATGAAACCAAAGAAGAACGACAAGCCGAAAATCTGAGAAAAATGTTCATCGCTATGGCAGAGGACATTCGGGTAATTCTCATTAAGCTTGCCGACCGTCTTCACAATATGCGCACCCTCAAATTCATGTCTGACGACAAGAAAAAAGAGAAGGCCGAAGAAACCCTCGAAATTTATGCACCTATTGCCAATAGACTGGGTATTTATAGAATCAAATGGGAACTTGAAGATCTGTGTCTCCTTTACATTGATCCAGAGAACTACTATAGCCTTGTTCAGCGCGTAAGTAAGAAAAGGGACGAGCGTGAAAATTCCCTGAACCTCCTTATGACGGATTTGAAAAAAAACCTCAATGACGTGGATATCGAAGTCAAAATCAGCGGCAGACCTAAGAATTTTTATAGCATCTACAAAAAAATGGTCTATCAGCAAAAGGACTTTGAAGAGATTTTTGATCTCGAAGCTGTGCGTGTCATCGTGGATTCTGTCAAGGATTGCTACGGTGCTCTGGGTATAGTCCACACCATGTGGAAGCCTATTCCAGGGCGTTTTAAGGATTATATTGCAATGCCTAAGCCCAATATGTATCAGTCATTACACACCACCGTACTCAGCGGATCTGGAGAGCCTTTCGAAATACAGATTAGAACGTGGGAGATGCACCGCGTCGCAGAGTTTGGTATCGCTGCTCACTGGAAGTACAAAGAGGGCATATCCAGTGCTGATGATAAAGACGATAAACTGTCTTGGCTCAGACAAATGATGGAGTGGCAAAAGGACGTCAAGTCACCTCAAGAGTTTATGGACTCCCTCAAACAAGAACTTTTCACCAATCAGGTTTATGTCCTCACCCCTGAAGGCGAAGTTGTCGAGCTGCCTATGGGATCAACACCTGTTGACTTTGCCTATAAGATTCACTCTGGCGTAGGCAATGCATGCGTCGGTGCAAAGGTTGACGGCAGAATAGTACCTCTCAGCTTTAAACTTACCAATGGGCGAATCGTTGAAATTATGACATCCAAATCCAGCCCTGGCCCTAGTCGAGATTGGTTGAAGTTCGTCAAAAGCACTCAAGCAAAGAACAAAATCAGACACTGGTTTAAAAAAGAGCGCCGTGAAGAAAACATCGAAAAAGGCAAAGAGATGTTTGAACGGGATGTGCGCAGAGTGGGTCTACAGCTCAAAGAAGTGCTTAAAAGCGATTGGCTAGATCCTATTATGAAACGGTTGACGGTGAAGGACGTTGAGGACTTGTATGCCACCATAGGTTACGGCGGCATTATGATGAATCAAATCATCCCGAGACTCCGCGAAAAACACAGGGAAGAACAAAAGAAAAAACAGCTTGTGACTCAAACTGAACTTGACCTTATTAAACCACGGGAAATGGTCAACAAGAAAAAACCTAAAGTTTCTCAGGGCGTGGAAGTCAAGGGCATAGACAATATTCTCATTCGCTTTGCAAAATGTTGTAATCCACTGCCTGGTGATGGCATTATAGGCTATATCACACGGGGCAGAGGGGTGACGGTCCATAGAGCGGACTGCGCCAACTTAGAAAGCACTGAAGATTCAGAATCCCGTTACATTGAAGTGGGATGGATCGTGGATGATGCGACTTCTTACAACTCTGAAATACAAATTATTGCACCGGACCGCAAGGGATTATTGTCCGAAATCACCATCCTTATGTCTGAATCCAACGCCACAGTCAATGGGGTCAATGCCAAAAGGTCCAAAACCGGCATCGCCGTTATCAATCTTTCTGTCGAAATCACGGATATCAGCCAACTCAATCGTCTTATCAATAAATTCAAAAATATGCCCGACGTTATTGAAGTAAAGCGGGTAGCCACATAGAGGGAATATGCGAGCAGTTGTACAGCGTGTCAAAAAATCTCACGTCGAAATCGACGGTGTAGTCGTAGGTCAAATCGGGCATGGTCTGATGGTTTTGTTGGGTGTTGAGCAAGAGGATGAGCGAGTAGACGTTGCTTACCTGGTTGAAAAAATAGCCAATCTGCGTATATTTGAAGATGAAGAGGGCAAAATGAACCTTTCTCTTCTGGATACTGGAGGTGCGTTATTGGTCGTTTCTCAGTTTACCCTTATGGGTGATGCAAGAAGAGGGCGAAGACCTAGCTTTAGTTCCGCAGCAAGACCAGAAAAGGCAATACCGCTCTACGAGGATTTTATTTTCAAAATGCGTGAAATAGGCATATCTGTTGAAACAGGTGTTTTCCAAGCAGATATGACCGTCCAAATTTCCAACGATGGTCCAGTGACCCTTCTGTTGGATTCTAAAAAGGGGTTCTAAATGTTAGTCGAAAAATTTGTATTAGGTACATTTCAAGCCAATTGCTATCTTTTAGCCGATGAAATAACAAGAGAGGCGATCGTCATTGACGTTCCCTCGAAGCCAACAGAAATTCTCGCTTATTTGACCAAAAATAACCTTACCCTCAAATCTATATTGCTGACCCACGGTCACTGCGATCACATTTTAGGGGTCATTGAACTGAAGGCTGCAACTTCGGCACTTATCTATATACACAACGGGGATCAAATCATGATCGGCAATGTGGATATCAACATGTCCAACCGTTTTCCAGAGGGCCCAGTCACTTTCAAAGGCGATGTGATCTTAAACGGCGGTGAAATCCTCACAGTAGGCGGCATTACCATACGTGTCCTTCATACGCCAGGGCACACCTTGGGATCGGTCTCTTATGTGATCGGGGACAGATGCTATGCTGGAGACACCCTATTTCATGAAAGCGTTGGACGATCAGATTTGTATGGTGGTTCGTCCAAAATACTGACGGATTCAATCAAGCGGGTTTTGTTTGCACTTCCGGATGAGACGAGAGTCTATCCAGGACATGGCCCAAAAACAAGCATCAGACATGAAAAACGCAACAATCCTTTTGTAAAGATATAGTGGGATAAGGTCATAATGTTGGAATCACTATTTTTGCACACCAAGAGCATAATAGAGGTAAAAAATGTTAATAATCTATATGAAGTCAACTCAATATCAATACGAGCTTTCGAATATCGCAAAGCTCTTTTTTGATGCCGTTGAGTTTGTAAATCAAGAATCAGAAGGCGCTACTCATAACCCTCTAATGACAATAGAACTTGATCAGACTGAGGAGATCTACCATGTGACTGTCCTTGCCCGTGTCCATTCTCATGTCCTCTTTAAAGAGCAGTTTACACAGGTGTGTCATCTGGAGGAAGAATTGTCTAAACGGCAATTCAAAAGAAGGGTCCTCAGAGCGTTCTATCAAG
>JBBRGL010000267.1:0-3975 GCA_038240675.1 Peptostreptococcales bacterium | reverse complement strand
AGGTACAAACCCGAGGGGTTGTCCAAATGCTCTGGCCCACCACTGAGAATTTTGGAATACTGTCTATCTTCAATCCACTTTAAAGTCTCGGCATCTTTTGCCCTTGAATCAAGACCTGTAAGTCCATGGGAAAAATCAATGGAGGCAATCCACAGCACTTTTTTTCCCTGTGCTTCTCGATTGATGACGGACAACAGATTATCCAGTTCTTGAGGTTCAATATTCCGAGAAGTCACAAGACTCAGTACAGGCACATCCCACTGTGCATCGAGAATATAGGGTAGTAAATTGGTGATGCCGTACTCCCGACCAACAAAACTCGGGTCTATTTCAACGTGACAGTCCTTTTCGAGGACGGTACTTATAGGACTTGCTACAACCGTTCCAAAGGGTGTTTTCATATCAGTGTTTGTGCTGTAGATTGGGTGAAGAATTTTGTGACTGTGATTTGGTGAAACAAGGATTACCAAATCGGGGTGCTGACCCTTTAGTCCAGAAAAGGTACGGGCAATAAGGTCAGCCTGTAGCAAATGATGTGGCACGACAACACCTTTTGGATCGTCAGGAAAGGTTATCGGCTTGACTTTGCCCTGCAAACTGAGAAAAATTGCGGTCTTAATCGCGTCAGACATAGGGATGGCAACTGATTTTATGGTTCCATCTCTTGGTACAACCTCCGCATCATGCGATACCCCACCACACCCCACCAGTGAGGCGATGAGACACAAGCTCATGACTAGACCTATCCATTTGACATTACTTCTCACTGACATTCAGCTCAAGTGCATCACTCGCCATAAATGTACTGCCATCTAGAGTTATGACACAAGGCTCCAAAATATATTTCCCTGTTTGTTTAGCTCTGTATTCATAAGTCACCGTGACCTGCGTTTTGCCCTTATCCAAATAGAGATAATTGATGATTTTACCATCCTGAGAGAGGATGGCTCTATCTACTGGTGTGAATCCTGAGGGCACAGTGTCCACAAGTCTGGCACTGCTATCCACAGGCATTTGCACAACGACTGTCACTTTTATGATATCGGATAATTTTGGATTCAAATTGGAAACAGTCCGCTTAAGTACAACGGCTTTATTTTGTATAGGCTCTATGGACTGTAAATTGCCACGATAATTTTCTTGAACGGTGACGAGGCCATTTACGGACTTCATTTCAAAGGTGGATCCCGCTTTGATCAAGAGTTCTTTTGATGCATGATCGCCTAACGTAAGAGTAATGGGTGCGTTGTCCACTGCAGCTTCCACAGATGCTAAAGGTAGCTGATTGCGAAGATGTTTTAAAAATGCCACTTGTTGAAGCTGATAGACATGCTCTTTCGGAGTAGCTTTCATAGCAAAATCAAACCAAGCCTCCGAGGATTTTTCACCTGGATAGGTAGCCCCTAAATTTGCAAGGAGGTAGTACGCCTCAACATCTAGAGATCCCGCAGCAGTCAGATCAAAGGTTTTATAAAGTGCATAACTGCCTTCCAAATCACCCACAGCAGAAAGTGCAGAGGCATAAATTAATTTTTCTGTGCCAATCAATTGACTTGTATCCACGCTTTTCAGTGTATAGAGGACAGGTGCATCGTAACAGCCTAGACCCCAAAGTGCCAGAAGCTTATCCTTTGTTGAAGTCTCAGGCGCATTATAAATGGATTCAAAATAACTTCGAGCAGATCCCGCCTGACTGTATTCCGTACTCAGAGTTGCAACCTGGACCGTGGTCCATAAATCAGATTCCCCACTTTCAAGAGGTTTGAGCCCGCCGTCATAGTTTTTAAACAGCGGCAGCAAGTTTAGGGCATTCTGTTTGTACCCAGAATCCTCTTGACCTTTAAACATCAGTTGATCTGCTTCTGCTTCAGCGACAATCCACTCCACACGCTCACTTCCTAATCCCATTATAGGGCTGAGTAAGGCCACATATTTGAGCGCTTCGGTATTCCAAAAAGTCAATCGTGTGGTTTTATCAGGTTGCTTTAATGCAAAATCTTTGTTGAAATCCAGTGTTCTAAAAGCGTCAAACGCCACGCGACTTTTGACCACCTCAAAGATTCCCTTAATGGCATCCTTGTTCATGCCTTGACTTGCACTGACAAGGTATTCATATTTCCCGACAGGCAATTTGCCGAGGGCTACAGGTGTAAAATCATAGGCCTTGCCTGATGCCTCAAGTACTATTGGATTGCCACTTGGCCCTTTGAGTTCTATAGCATACAAGACACTTTCCTGAGCCTGTATAGCGTCGCCATCAGCCCTTAAGACCATAGAGGGTTCTTCACTTTCCAAATAAACAGCGCTTTTAAGTACGCGCGCGAAGAACGGCAGCGACACTTTGATGTGGCCTCTTGTCATGCCTGCATCGCGTTCTTTTGTCACTCCAAGAGCAGTGACCCGCCATGTAGTCAAATTATCAGGAAGCTTTAATTCAACTTTTCCTGTGCCCTTTGCATTGGTCTGGATGACTTTAAAGGCAGCGTTATCTTTGAACTCAGATCTGGCCATAGCTGCTTCAGCGCCACCTTCGCCACCTTCTGCCATACTGTTGAAATCAGAGTACCCTGGGTAATACTGCCTCAGTACGCCTGTTTGAGCATTGTTTGAATAAAGATCTCGGCGTATATCCACATAATCATCATAAACAGCATAATAGGCTTCATCTACAATATTTACCAGGACTTGCGCTTCCACAGGTTGGCCCTTTATGGAAGTTTTGATTTCAATAGAAACATCACCGCCGGGCTTCATAGCCTGTTTTGGAGATATGACTTCAATGTCAAGAACCTTCTCAGTGACCGCCAATTGAAGGGAAATCGTGTTTTCGTACCGAGAGAAATTAAAGCGCTGACCATCGTAGTAAATGGCTTTGACTAAATAGTTGGGGATATTCTCGGCTTTAAAAGTACTGCGGTAAACAGGATCCTCTGAAACTTCGTAGCCCATAAAGGTATTTTTGTAGGTCAAGAATAAGGTTTTGTCCGTGTTTTGGTCCGTGCCTTCAGGAAGCACTAAAGCCTGCTCTATAGGCTCGCCAACTTTGTATTCTGCAGTGTAAACATTAAAATAAGCAGAGGACATGGCACCTGCATTCATGACAACGTTATTCAAATAGATGTTTTCTATGAGTGTCGTTCCAAACCCATCAACAGTGGTTAAGTTGGCAGAATACTGTCTACCGGGAATAGTGGCAAAGGCAAAGCCCGCTTCCCCATTGACCGTATCCACAACTTGGTTTAAAACTTGCCGTTCTCTGTACGCATAAGTGAATTTTTCGATATTCTTTTTGAGAATGGCGTCATAAACGGTCCCACCACTGACTTTTTCATAATAGTTTTCTTGAATGGTGACGGCCACTTGTGCATTCAAAGCCTCGCCATCTACAAGCGCATAATCTTCACCAAAAGCATCTATGGATTTTGGGACGAGCATCTTGTGGGTCTTGATTTTAAGTTGCCCGCTGTTGCCATCGATAGTCCCTTCACCTCTGAGAGTTCTGTCCGATGGAAAGAGATACACAAAGTCAGTATCGCCAATTTCAATATTTTCTGCATTTGTATTGCTACTTCTAAACCCGTAATAAATAGGCCTCCACGTATTGTAGGCTATTATAGGCGTCGTGGTCCATTCATAGCGTCCGTCCTGATCCGTCGTCACCTCTTGAACTTGTTCTAAAGCATAGGCCGCTCCCGCTTGGGCACTGAGTTTGTAGTCCCTAAGTGGTGTCTCGTCAAAATAACTGACGACACCTTGAACTGAAACCGCTTCACCGTTTATGATAATCTCTTTGTCGAGAGTCTGGGACACTTTGAATTCAGGAAGCTCATAGTCTTCAACATTAAAGTACCGTGAAGCTATCAATTGATCTCCTGAGTAAGCGAGAATACGGTAGCCTCCTACTTCCATATTTTTGAGAGAGATATCTACCTTAAAGCTATGGTAGTCATCTAATTGAACTTCCTCATTATAATA
>JBBRGL010000266.1:0-3999 GCA_038240675.1 Peptostreptococcales bacterium | reverse complement strand
CAGGATGCCCAGAAATTAAGGACCACGACCTTGCCGAGGTTATCCGAAAGAACGAACTCTTCCCCATTAATGCCTTTGACTTTCACGTCTATGGCTTTATATCCCTTCCGAAAGCTTTCCGTCTCCGCCGGCGTCTTGATGGTGTTGCTTGATTCTGTCGCGGTGACCTCAGCGCCTTGTGTGGTGGGCTCTGCTGGTGTAATTTCAGATGCTACATTCGCTTTTGGGACGTTCACTTGACAAGCTGTCAGCGCTAACGTCAAAACAAGTATACTCAGTACTGCTAAGATTTTTTTCATGTTTCCTCCTGTCTAAATGTGGAATATTTCTGAAACACTCTTATTTCAACTAAACCACGTGGCAATTCTCGCAAAATAGTTCATATAAACAAACACACCCATAAGAACGATGAACAGGCTGGTGACGATTTTTACACCCTGTACGACTTTAGGATTTCGGTCGATTATTTTAAGCAGGGGTTCCATAAAGAATACCATAGCGAGGAACGGCAAGCTGAATCCCAATGAATAGAGTCCTAGCAAGGAAATCCCTTGACTCATTTCAGAGGTGTTTGCCGCCAGCACAAGAATAGACCCAAGGATAGGCCCTACACAGGGCGTCCATCCAAAGCTAAAAGCCATGCCAAGAAGCATTGAGTTTAGAAAGTTGGTCTTTTTTCTTTTGTAGCGCATTTTCCTGTCTCTGTTCAAAAAATTAAATTTGATCAACCCGCTATGAAACAAACCGAAAAATATGATGATGATCCCGCTCACCTTTCGAAATAAATCCAGCTGATCCAGGAGTAAAAGTCCAATCGATGTAGCCGTCAGACCGAGAAGCGAAAACACGAGCAATAGTCCAAATAAAAACCCAAGGGCGTTGGTAAAAAGCTTTAACCTGTAACCATTGCCGTCCTTCTCTATAGTCGTATCTGCCAAGTAACCCATATAGACTGGCACAAGAGGGATCACACAGGGTGACAAAAAGGACAATACGCCTCCTGAAAAAGCTGTCCAACTATTTAAATCAAACATAAATCCCCCCTACACTTTAAATAAATAAACTCATATTGGCATCGTCCGTTGAGCCTAAGAAGGTGGCTACGCCGCCGTAGGTGACGCCTTCCATCAATTCTGCTTCCGTAATACCCATTAAATCCATGGACATATTGCAGGCCACAATATTCACGCCGTTGTCCATAGCCTGTTGAATGAGCTCTTCTAATGAGTTGACTCCGTGATTTTTCATAACGAGACGAATCATAGGCGCACCCATACCCATCATGTTCATTTTAGAGAGGCCAAGTCTCTTACTACCCCGCGGCATCATGCTGCTAAACATCGCACCTAGGAAGTCTTTTTTAGCCGATATTTTTTCGGGTTTTCTCAGAATGTTAAGACCCCAGAAAGTGAAGAACATAGTGACTTTTCTCCCCATTGCAGCGGCGCCATTTGCGATGATAAACGCGGCGATGGCCTTGTCCAAATCTCCACTGAAAACCACCATTGTTTTGTCATCGGGGAGTTTAGTGGTTGCGACTGTAGTGTTCAGCGGTATGCCTTTTTTGATGATGGCGAAAAAGACCTTGTCTCTTTTGCCCGACTCAATCAACGTGTTGCCCGTTTTTTTGCACCAGACGCCAATATCGCTTTTGAATCCAGGATCAGTGGCTGTAACGTCTAAAACGTCACCTCTTTCCATTTCCTCCATGCGTTTATAGACCTGCACAATAGGGCCTGGACACTGAAGTCCGCAGGCATTGAGTGTGTATGTTTGGCCCTTTTGCTCAAAAGATTTGTCCACCACGTCGCCTGAATCGTGAAACGCGAGTTTGCTTTCTGTCATCGGTATACTACACCCCTTATCTGCATCACATTTTTGTACGGAATAAGTGGCGTACCCACCGTTGAGATTTTTCACATCTTTAAATCCATTTTCTTTGAGTATTCTAAGGGCTACATACCCTCTAAGGCCTATAGCACAGTAAGTGATAATGGTTTTGTCTTTATCGAGTTCATTTATTCGGCTTCTGATTTCATCGAGAGGTATATTGATTGACCCGTCAATGTATCCAAGGTCACGCTCTATTGTTTCTCTTACATCGAGGAGTATCACTTGACTGAGGTCAATTGTATCAAGCTCTGTCACACCTACATAGTCCATTTTGCCCGTCAAGATATTGTCCGCCACAAACCCCACCATATTGACAGGATCTTTCGCCGACGAATAAGGTGGTGCGTAAGCGAGTTCGAGTTCTTTGAGATCTTTCACTTTTGCGCCCATGCGAAGGGCTGTAGCAAGGACATCTATCCGTTTGTCCACCCCGTCAAAGCCGACGATTTGAGCGCCAAGTATAACGCCCTGGAGATTGAACAGCAGTTTTAGCACCATGGGCATAGACCCAGGATAATAGCCTGCGTGGGATTTTTGGTGGATAATGGCCACATGATAGTCTTGTTTATACACTTTGCCCATACGGTTTAACGTCTTTTCGTTGAGACCCGTTCCTGCGACTGTCTGATCAAAGACTTTCACGATAGACGTGCCCTGTGTGCCAGCATATTCTGCATCCATGCCACAGATAATGTTTGCCACAATGCGTCCCTGCTTGTTTGCCGGTCCAGCCAGAGGCACCATAGTCCGCGTTTTTGTCACAAAATCTTCGACTTCAACCACATCTCCTATAGCGTATATAGAAGGTTCTGAAGTGCGCATATGGCTGTCCACGACGATGCCGCCTCTAGCGTTTGTCGAGAGGTTGGCGGCTTTTGCAAGTTCAGATTGTGGCCGTATGCCTATGGAAAGTATAATCAAATCCGCATCGAGGACTGTGCCATTTTCAAGATGAATCTCGGTCATCTCACCTTTACTGACGAATCGAGAGACACCATTGTTTAAATAAAGTGCAATACCATTATTGCCAAGCTCCTCGTGAATCAGCGCAGCCATATCTTTGTCCATTGGCGCCATAACCTGATCCAGTTTTTCGACGAGACTTACGTTAATGCCTCGCTCAATAAGGTTTTCTGCCATTTCAACGCCAATGAACCCACCACCGATAACCACAGCGCGGGCAGGTTTTTTGTCATCTACATAGGCCTTGATTTTATCTGTATCGGGTATATTCCAAAGAGAAAATATATTGGCGGCATCGATGCCTGGGATGGGTGGCTTAAGCGGTGTAGAACCCGTAGATAAGATCAACTCATCGTAGGTCTCCTCATAGACATCTCCACTCATAAGAGAGCGCACAGTCACGGACTTAGTCTCTTTGTTGATATGAAGCACTTCGCTCTGAACCCGTACATCTATATTAAAGCGTGCCTTCATGGCTTCTGGTGTCTGAACAAGAAGCATATTGCGGTCAGTAATCACTTCACCTATATGATACGGAAGCCCACAGTTGGCAAAAGAAATATACTCGCCTTTTTCAAACATAATAATCGTGATGGTTTCATCTAAACGTCTCAACCGCGCCGCTGCACTCGCCCCACCTGCAACGCCTCCAACAATGAGCACTTTCTTTGTCATAGTGTCCTCCCATAATGCCCCCCCGTGCGGGGTGGACTTGATATTATTATAACGAATGAAATACCCCCTGTCAAGGGGGGGGCCGTTCACATTGGGGAATTTCTCTGAACGATAAGCGGTATGTCCTAGTGTTACGCAAGGGATTCTGTCTTCTGAATAGCAGATTGATTAGGGTGTCAAAAGTCCGTAGTTGATCCTGTTCATACTGCATATAGTTCCGGAATGTTCAACTGGAACTATATGCAGTATGAATATCTGAGAAACTTGCTTTTGACACCCTAATCCTTGAATAGAGTACACTCATCATTAGAGTACTGTGATTGGAACTGGATGAGACCCTAAAACAATTACCCGAATACTACCGTCCCACTACTGCCCCACGCGAAGAGCCGAACAACCCTTTCGATTCACTCTGCTATTCTAAAGATACAGTGTTTCAGGACATTTTCCATTTCACATCACAGGGGG
>JBBRGL010000265.1:0-4013 GCA_038240675.1 Peptostreptococcales bacterium | reverse complement strand
CTTGATAGACCTTTGCTGAGCCATCTTCCAAAATCACTTATAGGCATAACGCCAAATAAGGTTACAGCATATTGAATGGACTTAAAAATCAGCGTGTTCCAGTCCACGAGTTCCTTTTGTTTCTCAAAACTTTTTTTAAGTTTGCTTTTGATTTCTGACGGTATATAAAGCATTGTCTCTGAACCCATATTCAACGTAAAACCCCAACCCAACTGTAAAAAATCTTCTTCAACATCATATAGGTAAGGCAAATAGTCAGAGTCATTATTCCTTTTGATAAAGTTGGCATGGTAGTTGGTTAATCCATATACCTTTGCATCAATATTCTCTATAACAGCGTGATAAATCTGCACTTCAAGTTGCTTGCGGTTTAATTTGCTACGTCCTTTAATGGCATAATTCCTGGCTATTTCCTTCAGTTGAATAATTGGACACCGTTCGAAACCCTGCTTCAGCGTGAATTTAGGTTTTTTATCCCTAGAGATCAGATCTTTTTCCATTTTTTTGAGTATACTTTGTAAGTGTTTGTATTCCTTCAAATCACCACTCGTCTTTTTATGGAGCTCGTTTGGAATGTTTCCTTTAATCAGCCAATGGGGCATTTCGTTATTCATGAGCATTATGCGATTGATCAAGTTCATAAATTCATCGACGTGTAATTCTCTGCCAATGAATTTCACCATTTGGCTGACGAGTTGGTCTATCTGCACACCACTTTGATGCATAAAATAAAGCTCAGCAGCATCTTTTGACGCTATATCCTCATGGATGCCTTGCTCAGCAATAAATGCCTGCAGGCATTTAAAATGCTCTGAGAAAATGAATAATCCTTGCCGTGTAAATCTATAAATTTCCGTTGGCAGCACTATCGGTCTGTTTAAATCGATGCGCTTTTCAATTTTTTCTAAAAATAGTTCTGGGGACTTAATGACCGCTAAGTGGACCAAATCACCACCTTGAAAACACTCCAATCCTTGTTCGTTCAAGGTTAGAATCGCCTCTTCTAGATTCTTCGAGTTTAAAAGTTGGATATCTTCCAACTTTAGAAAGGCTCTGAACTCCTCCACCCGAAACGCTCCAAATCGACATAGCCAATATTTCAAACATTCTTCTAAACTCAAGGTGATCGCATTCATTCGGTCTTTACCTCCAAAATTCTTTTGTTTTAATGATGATGAAGCGAAACGCGAAAAGAGGCGAAATCCGTTCTTCGACCCTAGTAGAAGCGCACCAAGTCTACCTGGGCGCTAGGGGAATTGGCTCTCAGGCCTAACGGAAAGATGATATGGGACGAAAACTTGAGAACTGAGGCCACTGGATGTCGATTAATCCCTTTTGCCCGTTTCCGCAAACCCCAAAGCCGCCCTACTCCCTCCCCTTCAGTGTATCCTTTGCAATCACATACCGAGGTCTACCCTTGATCTCATCATAAATCCTCGAAATATAAATCCCAATAAATCCAAGTGAAAGCATCATCATTGAGCCTGTGACGAGGAGGAGGAGAATAACCGTCGAGAAACCATCTATGGCGCTGCCTACAAAGTAGTTATAAAGTGTTTGGACACCCAAAATCAAAGCAAAAAACAGAAATATCAATCCACTGAACACGGTCAAATAAAGCGGCTTACTGGTATAGGCCAGTATGGCATTGAGAGCTGTGAGTACAAGTCGAATAGGCGAAAAATGTGTTGTGCCCAGTGTGCGATCATCCACTTCAAAGGGCATCTGTACTTTTTTGAATCCTACCCAACTCACTAGCCCTCTAAAAAATACGTTGCGCTCGTTGAATGCACGAATGGTATCAACCACTTCACGGTCTAATAGTTTGAAATCCGAGGAATTATCAAGGTCCAGTTTCGTAAAGCTTTTTAAGATTTTATAGAAGCTTTTTGCAAACGCGCGGTGAATGAAAGACTCTCTCCCGCGTGAAGCTTTCACGCCCTCTACAATATTCACATCCTCACTTGCCATGATGCTGAGCATTTCACGAATATAGCGCGGCGGGTGCTGAAGATCAGAATCCATGAGGAGATAATAATCGGCATCAATATGATCAAGGCCCGCACAAAGCGCCATTTCTTTCCCAAAATTTCTGGCAAACTGAATAGCAGATATCTGGGGGTATTCGGTCGAGAGCTTCTGAAGTTCCGCCCAGGTGTCATCCTTTGAACCATCGTCAATCAGCATAATCTGACAAAGGATCTGATCCCCTTCGAGAACGCGTAAAATCTCCATGATGTTTGGGCGTATGGCCACTTCCTCATTAAAAACCGGTATGATCAAAGCCAATGTTTTTCCTTCTAGAAATTGCTGCATTAAAATTCCTCCTTAACCAAGATCATTTATAAATCAAGTATTTGTAAATTAAAAAATTCCAGCAAACCATGCAAGCCATTTTGAGCATAGGCGATAAATACTCACTGACGCCTAATGTATCTGTCAAAAATGCCATGAGGAATACGTTCGCCACAACTAAATTAAAAGCAAAAAGAAGACAGTACTGAAATAATTGCCGTTTGATGCTGCCTTCGGATTTGAAAGACCAGTAACGATTGGTCAAAAAAACAAACCAAAAGACCAAAGCGTAGACCAATACGCTTGCGACGATATAATGCATGTGCCAAATTTTGAGCAAAAGAACATACAATCCATATTCAATGCCAAAGGCAGTGAAGCCAGTGACTAGATAGCGCAGGATCTGTCCAAGTGTTTGGGGGGACATGAATTTTGAAAAATAACTAAAAAAACGGTCTTTAATTGACATAGAGTCTCCTTAATGAAAATGCTATGTAAGTGGCTAAGGTGTAAAAGTGAGCGTTGAACTTATAACCCTCCAGTCATAAGTCAATTATACAGGATTCTGGATTGAGGGGGAAGAAGTTCATTGGGCCAATTGGAGCTGTTTTTACAAAGGTTTTTCATTTGCGCGGAGACAGCATAACAATTGGTGTTGGCTTTCGAGCTTTTTGTAGTGCGTCCGTACAAGGTTCTCATTTTATGCATTTTTAGCTTTTATAGGTTACATATGATTAGGGTGTCAAAAGCCCGTAGTTGATCTTATTCATACTGCATATAGTTCCGGAATGTTCAACTGGAACTATATGCAGTATGAATAATCGAGAGACTTACTTTTGACACTCTAATCATATTTCGATTTTAGAAAATAAGCGCCTATCCTGCACATAAAAAGTAGCCCAAAGGCTACTTTTTACTTTCTATTGTCTATTTTCTTTTTATAAAGATCCCTAATGCACTTAGCAGTCCACCAATACCATAAAATAGCGTTGCTGGAAGTTCACCCGTCTTAGGAAGCACTGGTACAGCTAAGGGAACAATAGCTTGTGGTATAACTTCAGGCATTTGTACAACCATTGGTGCTGATTGCGGTGTTTCAACAACTGGCACTGCTAGTGGTGTATTGTCAATGACCACATTTTCAACAACTGGATTCTGCACATCCAACGGCTCATCATCAAAAGAGGATTCTGCAGCGGGAATCGTTGTGTCTGGTATTGTTGACACTGGTATTGTTGTGTCTGGTATTGTTGACACAGGTACTGTTGTGTCTGGTATTGTTGACGCTGGTGCCGTAGTTGCTGGTGCCGTAGTTGCTGGTGCCGTAGTTGCTGGTACCGTTGTCTCTACCACTATTGGTTTAAATTGATTCACTACGGTAATAATAATTTTGTTCGGCAACATACCGTCATACCATAAAATATCTGGACCCGATTTTAGATCAGGGCTTGTTTGAGATACAGGATCCTCATCACCATAGTAATAAGTGAAATCATATCTTAAAAAACTGAACCCAGCAGGTAAGTTGGTTTCTTCAACAAAATAATACAGTGGTAAAGTTGGTTCTCCATAATATTCATGAGTGAGAATCTTTCCGCCAGCTACGCCTGTGCTTATTTCATAGACGCCTGCAAAAGTCGTTGGATTTCCAATGGACAATCGAGCAGTTTCACGATTATCTTCTGAAAGAGTCACTTCAAATTTTTTGTCATCTTGAT
>JBBRGL010000264.1:0-4031 GCA_038240675.1 Peptostreptococcales bacterium | reverse complement strand
GACAAAATTTTCAGATGCGATTAATTCAAGTCCGTTTTGCTGTCTTTTGGTTTCCTGTTCAGTGCACTCAAAAATAGCGGGATCTGCTTCTTGTAAAAACCTGTAATTCATTGTAAGTCCTCCTTCATTTCGTCATTACTTGTGGGTTCGTCAACCTTGCTGGTGATAATCGATTGAAATTTGCCTTCTCTTTGAAAACGTTGATCGAATTGCCTGATGACAATATAACTTATACCCGTCAATAAAACGCCTAAACCAAAGGCTAAGAGCTCTGCCAAATCTTTGTTGAACAGTGGCGTAAAAATCCATAAGCCAGCGAGGATAGAAAGAACCAGGACGATGAGTGGAATGGTATAGGCAATAAAAGCAGCTTTAATAACGCTTTGATGGCCAAGTTCTACGATGACCCAATCCCCTATAAGGGCAGAAGCTTGATTGATGGCCTCAATTTGAAGGTCTAAATTTTCTTCGCCAATTTGACAGGCACCGCATGTGGCACACGCAGTATGACGCCTCATTTGAACGATTGCTGTCCCCTTTTGACTTGGGTTGATCTGTACGATTTGGCCAATACGGTCCATGTTCACCTCGAAAGAAAATGTTTGTTATCTATTGGTTGATTAGGGTGTCAAAAGTAAGTTTTTCGAATATTCATGCTACATATAGTTCCAGTTGAACAATCCGGAACTATATGCAGATGAATATGATCAACTAAGGGTTTTTGACACCCTAACCTTGGTTGATATCTAGCCTTTGTAAGTACTTTGGATCATCAATTCTTCCATTTGTTTCTGATCTGCGACTGACGGTGCTTCGGTCAAGAGACAAGAAGCGTTTTGCGTTTTAGGAAAAGCGATGACCTCTCTTATATTTTCTGTGCCCACAAGAAGCATAATCAAACGGTCAAGACCAAGAGCGATGCCGCCGTGAGGTGGAACGCCGTATTTAAAGGCTTCAAGTAAGAATCCAAATTTAGCCTGAGCTTCTTCATCAGTGAAACCAAGGGCTCTAAACATTTTGCTCTGAAGCTCGGGGTTGAAAATCCGTATGCTACCCCCTCCTATTTCAACGCCGTTAAGGACGATGTCATAGGCTTTGGCGCGGGCATTTTCAGGATCTGACTCCACCAAATCCACATCGCAGTCCAGTGGTGACGTAAAAGGATGGTGTTTTGCACAGTAGCGTTTGTTTTCCTCGTCGTATTCAAACAGTGGGAATTCAGTGACCCAAAGCAAATTATACTCTTTAGGATTGATGAGGTTCAAACGCTTGGCAGCTTCACATCTCAAGGCGCCAAGGGCGTTGTACACGATGTTTTTTGTATCTGCAACAATGAGGATCAAGTCATTTGCACCAGCGTCCATACGGCTCAAAATAGCTTGTATTTCCGTCTCTGAAAAGAACTTAGAAATAGGTGCAGTCATGCCTTCTGCAGATGTTTTGATAAAGGCCATGCCTTTAGCGCCGTATGTCTTTGCAAATTCCTCAAAGGCAGTAATGTCCTTGCGTGAAAAATTTTGTCCATAGTCTTTGAGATTGATGGCTTTGACTGCGCCGCCTTTTTCGAGGGCATCTGTAAAGACTTTAAAGCCGCACTGAGTGACTAAATCCCCAAGGTCCTTGATTTCAAATCCAAATCGAAGGTCAGGTTTGTCTGAGCCGTACTTCTCCATGGCTTCTTTATAGGCCATGCGTCTAAAAGGTCTTGGCACGTCTATATCCATGGCTTTTTTAAAAATATCTACAATCAAAGCCTCGTTAATGTCCATAATGTCATCTTCTTCAATAAAGCTCATCTCGACGTCCACTTGGGTGAACTCAGGTTGACGGTCAGCCCGGAGATCTTCATCTCTAAAGCATTTGACGATTTGATAGTAGCGGTCAAAGCCCGATACCATAAGCAGTTGTTTGAATATCTGTGGAGACTGTGGCAAAGCGTAGAATTTGCCTAAATTCACACGGCTGGGTACAAGGTAATCCCGAGCGCCTTCAGGTGTGGGCTTTGTCAGGACGGGTGTCTCAATGTCGATAAAACCCAACTCATCGTAGAAATCGCGGATGATTTTAGCCACCTTCGAACGAAAACGGAGTTTGTACTGCATATTGGGCTTGCGAAGGTCTAAATAGCGGTATTTGAGGCGTAGACGCTCATTTGCATCGTCCTCATCTTGAATATGAAAAGGCGGAAGTTCGGACTCCGCTAAAACTTTAAGGGTATCAACAAAGACTTCTACATTTCCAGTGGGTATTTGGGTGTTGATGGAATGACGCAGACGCACTTTCCCTTTAATAGCGACGACATATTCCGATCTTAAATCCGATGCTTTTTCAAAGGCTTCCTTTGAAACTTCAGCATCAAAGACAATTTGAGCAATACCTTCACGGTCTCTCAAATCGACAAAGATCAATGATCCAAGATTTCTTCTCTTTTGAACCCAACCCATGAGTGTCACTTCTTGACCAATCTGTTCTTCTCTGAGTAATCCTGCATAGTGTGATCGTTTCCAACCTTGTAAAAACTCAATCATAGTCAGCCTCCTCGTCATTTTTTGGCACTGTATTCCTAAAGACTTGCACCTTGGACATCCCTAAAATTATTCAAAAAATAAAAAAACTCGTCCTATAAAACATAGGGACGAGAGATACTCCCGCGGTGCCACCCTAATTGGTCAACCCACTTCATTATGTGATTCTCTCACTTCACGAGCCTTTCAACTTCATGTCGAAAACCTCATAAAAGTCAGTTAGATGTCTTCGCTATTTTGCCGCTGTTGGATTTCCACTGTCACCAACTCTCTATAAGAGACCTTCAAAAGCTACTCTTTCTAATCACCGATATGTGTCACCATTATAATCCTTAGACCTTTATGTGTCAAACTAAAAAAAGACGTTTTTTCTCGATGACCGCATCGACAGTTGCGATATAAAGCTTGATATCTCGAGGATTTGCAACGCGCTCAAACCGATCATTGCCCTCGATCATCTTTGAGACTGCGCCGACGCCAAATGCCAGAATACTTTGTCGCTCCTCCATAATCTGCATATTGTAGCGGGATTCAGTGTCCTTCAAAGCATAACCCACATTTTCCAAATTGCCTGCAATATACTTTTGTCTGTAGAGATAGTAAGGTATATAGCCATTTGCATTCAGGGTTTCACGGGCGAATTCGATCATTTCGGTGACAAGTGCCTCAGGGCTCACATACCCCGTTTTTTTAAATTCTGCACCACTTTTAATGGCCAAAGTGTGGACAGTGATGTTTTCGGGCCTCAGCAAAAGCACTTGATTCAGGGTGTTTGACCAGTCTTCAAAGGATTCCTGTGGCAGGCCGGCGATTAAATCCATGTTGATGATGGCAAAACCCTCATCTCTCAAAAGTGTATACACATTCAAAATATCCTCAGCACAGTG
The DNA here is from genome assembly GCA_038240675.1 of Peptostreptococcales bacterium. Taxonomy (GTDB): domain Bacteria; phylum Bacillota; class Clostridia; order Peptostreptococcales; family Acidaminobacteraceae; genus JBBRGL01. The sequence goes on along the minus strand of JBBRGL010000264.1, from coordinate 619 downwards.
AGTCCGTCCCACTAGTCTTAGGGTGTCATCCTTAAAAGTCTGGGGATTGAGGCAAATTCGGTCTATTCCAAATGCTTTGAGAACACGGAGTAGCTCTTGCGTAATGGTTTCTGGTCTGCCCGCTTCAAACGTAATCTCTTTAAAAGTAGACAGCGGAATATAGTCTTCAATGGCTTGAAGAAGTCTTGTCACTTGTTCAGGACTCAAAACTGAAGGTGTGCCGCCACCAATATACAGACTATCGCAGTGATCCCTATGGACATGGGATAGAACACCTCGAATCTCTTTTAGGAGGGTTTCTAAATACGTCTCCAAAAGGTCGTGGTCTTTGGCACTGTGAGACGGGAATGAACAATAATGGCAACGGGAAGGACAAAAGGGTATGCCCACGTAGACGCTGTAACTCAATGGGTCAATAGGGAAAATCAAATCCCGCTCAACCTGCGCCACAGCCATGACCAAACTGACCTTCTCCTCAGAGATGCACAAATCCTCTTCCAAGGAATGGTGTATAGTCGATAAAGAAAGTCCTTGATCCATGAGTTCGTGTACCAATTTCACAGGTCTGACGCCCGTTAAAATGCCCCAGGGGACATGTTGTGGGTTGAGAGCTTGTAAC
>JBBRGL010000263.1:0-4040 GCA_038240675.1 Peptostreptococcales bacterium | reverse complement strand
CTTTGAATCTCCATAGTACGTCCTTCAAGCTTGCCCTTTGAAGACTCTCTTATTCGCCTGCTGTGGGTCGCTGACGGCAACATGGCATACTCGGCGGTTATCCATCCCGAACCTGTATTTTTGAGGAAGGGCGGCACCTTTTCTTCGACTGTGGCCGTACACAAAACTTTTGTATGGCCCATTTCTATCAAAACGGAGCCTTTTGCGTAACGGGTAAAGTCTTTGGTCATTTTTACAGGTCGATGCTCATGTGTAAGTCTTCCATCAATGCGGTCCATTGTATTCTCCTTTTTATAACGATACACATTATTCGACGTGTTTGACTAATGAATTTGAAGAAGCATTAACGCTACGTCATCTGTGAAGTCCGTTTTTCTCTCTCTGTGGATCAAGTGAAATGCATAAATAATACTCTCTAAGAACGATTCAGGATCCTCCTCGAGGGTGGATGAATAACGTTTTGCGAGGGTCAGCACCTGTCCCCAATTGGTAAAATCCTTGCTGCTTCCAGCAGAAAACAGGCCATCCGTGTAGAGAAACAAAGCATCGCCCGATTCAACTTTTAAATAGTGCGTGTCGTATTTCAAGCCCTCAAGCATGCCAATCATAAAGCCGTTATTTTCTAGGAATCGCATTTCCATGCCTTCACGTTTGTAAAACACGGGGTAAGGTTGGCCTGCGTTGGAATAGGAAAGTTGATCCTTTTCGATACACCCTAAGAAACCCGTAAACGCCAAGTAATTGTGCTTGCCTGTAGGATTGAAAATTTTAAAAATCGAATTATTGATGCCTTCCAGCACATTTGCAGGAGTCCCCTTGTTATTTTCGATGGCTTTTCTAAAGAGGATCTTGATCATGGACGAGGCCATTCCCGCTGCGATGCCATGACCCGTAACATCTGCTATCATGAACCACACTTTGCCATCCTCTTCCACGCAGTCGAAAAAATCGCCGCCGATACCAAGTGAAGGTTCGTAGCGAATGGTCAAATCCACCGTTTCCAAATTCTTAGATTCTGGCAATAAAATCGTCTGAAATACATTGGCGTTTTTGAGCTCTTCGTTGATTTTTCTGTTCAAATCTTGTATCATGAGGGTTTGTTCATAGTAAATGAGCGCATTTTTGGCTTTTAGGGGCAGTACTACTGTCATGTCGTTGGGGGAAAATGGCTTGGTAAAATAATCAATAGCACCTTCTGCCAATGTTTTTTCGATACTCTTAATCTCCGTAATTGCCGAATTGACAATGACGGGTATATCATGGGTTCTTTTGTCTGACTTGAGCCGTTTAAGGGTTTCGAATCCATCCATGACAGGCATAATAAGATCTAACAGAATAAGATGTATGGTCGCAGTTTCTAAAATTTTCAATACCTCTTGCCCATTTTCCGCTTCAAAAATTACCAGATCTTTTAGTTTGGCATTGAGTATATTTTTTATAAGCCTTCGATTCATTTGTGCGTCATCGGCAATTATGACATTGTACATATGCCCACCTCGAGTTTAGATCTCCATTTCAAAGAATTCATCTAGTTTCATCAGTTTAAAAAGTTGCCTTATATCGTCGCTACTATTCCTGACGACAAACCTCAAGTCCTTGCTTTTGGCGTTTTTATAGAGTGTCACGATAAACGTTACGCCTACGGAGTCTATATTTTCAGTCCCTTCCAAATCAACGACAAGTTCCTCTTGTTCAAAATCGTCATCAAACAAATCCATCAAAGACAGATTGAACCTTTTGACATTACTGGCAATAAGGTCGTCGCCTAATTTTAAAATCACTTGATTTGGGTTAACTATTTTCTCCATTTTGGACCTCCCCGGGTTTGGTTTTTTCAAGATTAAGTTTTACGCTCACTTCATTGCCTTTGAACTCCACCATAAAGTTGAGTTCTTGCATGAGTGTATAACCTCTGTTCCTTTCTCTCAGCTTGTAGTCTTTCGAGACATTAAAGGGCTTCATTTCAGGGTTAATCCCTTCCCCTTCGTCGCGAACGACAAAAGTAAGATCCGGCGCACTGTAATCCACCCAACACTCAACTTTTTTCTCGTTTTCGAAATGATTTCCATGTTCAACTGCATTATTGAGAACCTCCCTCAACATAAAACTGATTTTGAAGAGGAGGTCCTTTTGCTGAATATCACATTTCGTTTTAAGCAATTCTATGATATCCAACACCATGAAATTGACATCTTGAAAGCTTGAGGCTATTGTACCAGAAAATATCCGCATCGCTCCATCTCCTAAATGCTTTCTTGTGATGCTACATACCCCGCTTTTGAAGCGTTTATTCAATTTCATGAGACAGTGCGCACAATATGACGAAAAATATTTGCATTACGCATACAAAGAGATTGACGCGTCTCATTCACGCGTCAATTTGGATGCGTTTATTTTAAAAACTGTAAAATTCCTTTATAGAGTCCTTCTACCAATTGATCCTGATAGGCCTCGTCTCTCAACCGTATGAGCTCGCTTGGATTTGATAAGAATCCGAGTTCAGCCATAGCTGTGGGAACTTTTGATTCTCTTAAGACCACAAGATTAGGCCGTTCTACAACGCCTTTATTCAGTGCACCTGTAGCAAAAGCCATGACATTTCCAAGGAGTGTGTTCGCAAATCCTTTTGACTGGTTATGCGTATTGCTATAGAGCATTTGTATACCAGAAGGAAGCGCCGTTTCACTTGAATTGATGTGTATACTGATCATGGCATCTGCTTGTAGATCATTGGCGATATACGCTCTGTCATAAAGACCAATGTAGGCATCGTAGTCACGCGTCATGTATACTTTAAACCCTATGTTTTCAAGCTTTCTTTTGAGCTTCATGGCTATGGCTAAGTTCAAATTCTTCTCTTTATCTAGACCACCACCGCCAATTGCACCTGGATCTTTTCCACCATGCCCAGGATCAATGACAACGAGTTTTGAGATGAAAGGCTCAAACTTAAGGGCAGTATTTTTGAACATGAGCACAAATGTATCCGTTTCACCGGCAGGTGTTAAATTGGAATATTCGGCGCCTGCGTCGAGTACCACTTTCAAAATATATTCTGTAGCCGTCGTCGTTACTGCGACGCTCTCCACTAAATTGTCATCGAGTTTTTCACTAAATTCCGATAAAGCGATGGCCTCTATGGGCAATTTCAAAGTGACAGTTCGACTGGCTTGATCATAGTTTGTGCTCATTGTCGTCGGATATAATGCCGTCAAGCTGAGGTGTGACTGATCGACTGCATCTTTTGCATAGTCAAAATTATTGAGGGGATTTCCAGCGACATAGACGTACAAATCAGTGCCTATGTGTTCAATATAGACATTGTCCAAGGACGCTTGGTCGTTGAGGGTCACAACGACTCGCGCAATTGAATCTCCTACCTCATATTCGGCAGAAGGGTCCAATTGCGAGTAACTAATATAATCCAAGCCGCCTTTTTCTACCTTAAAATTGCTGGACTTTCCGCCATTGACCTTGAGGGTAGCATCGATGATATCGACAATAACTTTGCCTTGCCAAAACTGTACATTGTATTTTGGCTCCTCAACTGTTTTAATGACTACTGTTTCGGCGCCATAAAGGGTCTCGGTATGGATATCGACAATTGAATTGATAAACCGAATACGCAGTTGGTTTTTTTCTGTGATGACTTCATAGCCTTGTTTTTCATCCATATCAATGGTCAACCGCGTTTTGAGAGGATTCTTTGTCAGTTGCTCTCCATGAACTGCACTGATTCCCAATTCATGAATGCCGACATACACCTTGCCTGCAGCATCGAGAATGGCACCCGTGCCCATTGACAGCTGAGTGTTGGGCAGATCCAAAACCAGCTTGTTTTTCCCGCCTAAATCGGCGCCACCGATATAATAACTGTTTGCACTAACTTCACCAGTGGTTTTGATCACTATTTCAGGCGCTTTTGCATCCTTCAAAAAAGAAATACCCGTAATTTTTTGAAATGGCTTGTCTATTGTAGCTGTTCTTGTGGCATTAATCCAATTCACATCCATGCCTAATTGATCCGAAACAAATCGAAG
>JBBRGL010000262.1:0-4043 GCA_038240675.1 Peptostreptococcales bacterium | reverse complement strand
GGTCCAAATTCGTCCACTTGACGCCACCATGATCCGCCGTAATTGCCAGCAAAGTTATCGAATTTCTTGAAGAATGGATAGTAATGAGCAGGCAACATTTCGCTATGGGTATAAACGTCGACACCTGTATTTTTTGTTTGTTCGAGGAGCTGCTCAAGATCTGTAAGGTCATGACCCGAAATCAAAATAGCGGGATTTTTTCTAACGCCAATGTTGACGCTGGTTATTTCAGGATTACCATACTTAGAAGTATTGGCTTCATCCAAAAGCGCCATGGCTGAAACGCCAAATTGACCTGTTTTCAATGTCAAAGCCACAAGTTGGTCAGCAGTAAGAGCATCGTTCAACGTCGAAGCAAGAGCTTCATAAACAAAACCATAAATATCCATGTTTTCTTTTCCAAGGTTAAGCGCATGATGGGTATAAGCAGCCATTCCCTTTAAGCCATAGATAACTAATTCTCTTAAAGATCTGACATCTTCATTCTCTGTCGCCAACACCCCAACTTTAGAAGCTTTTTCTAACATTGAAGCGCGGTCGCTGACGCTAAATGTAGCTGCATCGCTGAGCTCAATGTTCACTAACTGAGCTTTAAGACCTTGCCTGATGTTAATGATTTTAACAATCTGTTTTTCAATGGCGAGTTCATCAAAATTGGCATTGGTGATTGTCATGAAAAGACTTTTTATAACTTCGTGATTCGCCTCACCGTGTGCGCTAATCTCTAATTTTCCTTTAATAACAACTTCTGAAACACCTTTACAGGCATGTATCAAAAGATCTTGAAGATTTGCAACTTCTTCATTTTTACCACAAACACCTTTGACTGTACAGGCAGTATTTTTAGCTGTTTCTTGACACTGGTAACAAAACATACTCATTTTGATCCTCCGTAGTATTCTTCGATTTACAGTTTAGCGATTGTTTCGCCAAAAGTTACTGCTTCACTCTGTGCCAAATCATCTGGATTAAATTGATTTCTAAGGCCTTCACCAATCACTTCAAAACCTGCATTGCCAAGCAACCCGTTTATTTCCTTCACCGCTTCTCCGCTCCAACCATAACAACCAAACGCCAAAGCTTTTTTTTGCTTAAACTTCATGCTTTTCATGAGATGAATAAAGCCAGCTATTGAATGCAATACGCTGTTGCCTACAGTAGGCGATCCAATGACAACTGTTTTTGACTTGAATACTTCTGTGATCACATCATTTTCATCGCTTTTTGCAAGGTTGAATATCTTGACAACGACTTGAGGATCCACTAAACCAATACCCTCGGCAATCTTCTCAGCCATTGTCTTTGTGCCGTTCCACATTGTATCGTAGACAATTGTAATTTGATTTTCTTGATAATCATTTGCCCAGCTTATATATTTCTCAACAATTTGCATAGGGTTATCACGCCATATAACGCCGTGACTTGTTGCAATGATATCAATAGGCAGATTCAGTGCAATCACTTCGTCTAATTTCTTGCGCAATATTGCATTGAAAGGCGTCAAAATATTGGCGTAATACTTAATGGCTTCACTGTAAAGATCGCACTGATCCACAAGGTCATTAAACAATTTTTCTGTAGCCAAGTGCTGCCCAAAAGCATCGTTACTGAACAATATATTATCTTGTGTCAAATAAGTAGCCATGCTATCTGGCCAGTGAAGCATAGACATTTCAACGAAAACAAGGTGTTTGCCATTGCCAATGTCTATTTTGTCGCCAGTTTTCACCACATTAAAATTCCAGTCTTGATGATACTGACCTTTCAATGACTTCACTGCATTTGCAGTACAGTAAATCGGTGTATTCGGAATATGCTTCATCAAAGCTGGAAGTGCTCCGCTATGATCCGTCTCACCGTGATTGGCAATAATATAATCAATTTTATTCAAATCCACTTCTTTTGCTAAGTTATCAACAAATTCTGCTGCAAAAGGGGCCCAAACTGTGTCGATGAGTACCGTCTTTTCCTCTTGAACCAAGTAAGCGTTATACGTTGAACCCTTGTGTGTCGAGTATTCATCTCCATGAAAAGATTGAAGTTCCCAATCGACCTTACCTACCCACGATACATTGCCCTTGATGTGTTTTTTCATATTCTCACGCTCCTTTTTTATCGGGTGCTGGTGCCTTAACAACAATAATCTCTAACGTCCCAGAATCTAAATTCTTAACATTCATCTTTGTATTGAATGGAATTTTAAGAACAGTCCCTGCAACATATCGGCTGATTGTTTGTTCATTTAGTCCAATTGATAATATACCCTTTAAAACCGTCATGTAAACAGTAGAATTCGAAAAATGTTCAGGAAGTCCCTCATCTTTGTTGAATACCATATGCAGAAAATGCACATTTTCATCTTGAATCACTTTTTCAACCAAACGCTCAGTACCACCAGTGAAACTATAAACTTGTTCAATCATTTTTCTTTCACCTTTCCTTTTGTTATTCATGACACGTTTACTTAATTTTACAGCAAGATACCCTCAGTTTTTAAGCAAGGATCACTGACTTTAAACACACCATTTCATCAGGACTATTTGGCCAAGGGATGGAATCGTCTTCCAATTAGGCTGATTTCAATAGAATCCCCATCTTTATTTTTTAATATTGTCTCTTTTATTTTCTCGGAATTTTGTATTTTTTGATTTGAATCAGGTTTTTCTGAGTTCATAATCGTCATGGCCTTTGCTTTCAGACGGTTCATTTCAGGAAGATCTTTATCATTTCTCGCTTTCATGTACGCATTCTTAATGGCTCTGATTTCAGGCGTTATTTCCATCAAAAGTACCTCCTTGTTTTTTTCCGTAATGGATTGCATCCTTTGGACAAACTTGGCTACAAATTTCTACACATTGGTGGCACAGAGAAGCATTGACAACTGCTATCCTGCTATCCTTCTCCACTTCAATAGCCCTCGATGGACAAACGGCTTCGCACTTCTTGCACCCAATACACTTTTCCTCATCCACTTGTTCACTGTATTTTGCATGCTTTCCTGTCAACTTAAGGAGCGCACCATAAGGACAAATATTATTATGGAAAACCCATTGTTCAAATCTGAGGGTCACTACAATGGACACCCCCATTAAAATAAGCAAGACTGGTATTTCCTTATGCAAAATGACTTTAGAAGCGATCATAGTCATGACCATGAGGACAACGACAATCACCGGCAGTGCTTTGTTCTCTAGAAATTTCGGTATTTTTTTTGATTGCCAGTTTGATTTTTTTGATAGTTTTTCTGTAACATTAAACAGTGTGTTCATCGGACAAATATACCCACAATAGAATCTGCCAAATACTAAAGCAGCAACTAAACTCAAGATGAATAGCCCTAACCAAACAACCATATTTCCTTTAAAAATAACGATCAAAAAAACGATCAAAAAAAGTATTTGTAGGGCAAAACGTAATTTTTTCATCCTTATTTCTCCTTTCCAATGGATTAAAATAATTATATAATAAAATCAACAAAATAAGCGTTACCGAGGTAACACTTAAAAGGAGAACATCATGGAATTATTGACTTTATCACGTCACTATTCACTTCTAAAAACAATCCCTATGGACATCTTTGAAGAAATCTATAGCGCTAAAGTTCTAAAAATAAAGACCTATTCAAAAGATGAAATTGTCCATTTCGAAGGGGATATTTGTAGAGATTTAGAAATTATACTGTCCGGGAAAATTGTCATAGAGCGTATTGATGAATCTGGTTCTTTACTCACCATCGCTGAATTCTATCCCGATGAGCTTTTAGGAGGCAATCTTATATTTTCAAAAAATGCTTATTACCCAATGACTGTTACCGCTAAATTGGAAACAACATTACTTGAGATGCCTAAGGATTTACTCTTTGAGTTGTGTTCACACAATCAAGAATTTTTGAAGGTGTTTCTCGCCTATATTTCAGATCACGCCATTCTTCTAGGAGATAAAATCCGACATTATGTCAATCGCTCTATTCGCGAAAGCATTATGGCCTACTTAGAAAATGCCTATAAACTTCAAAATTCTAACAAAATTATGCTTCATATGAC
>JBBRGL010000261.1:0-4059 GCA_038240675.1 Peptostreptococcales bacterium | reverse complement strand
AATCGTTCTCGGACAAAGTTTAAAAATAGCCTATAACATTGAAAAAACTTCACTCAGTGCAAAATGTATACGGATTGGTGTAGGTCTATTCACCTTACTGACGCCCTTAGGGCTTTGCTTTTTAGCCATTGATTTTTGGGGTTTGAAGGCTATTGAAGTCGAACTCAAAGGTTTAGGTTTGTTTTTAGGTGGTTTCAGTATGAGTTATGTGTGTTTTGTCGTCTATAAAAAATTCAAACTATAAACGGGTTGGGGATTTGACGTAGTGAATGCCCAATACTGACGGGAGGTTTTATGCAACCAATGCGGCGCAAAGATCGTGCATTAAGTGTTGAGGAAGGGATTGCCATCCTTGAGAAAGCAGAGTACGGCGTACTGGCGTTAAAAGGCAAGGATGATTATCCGCACGCTATTCCCATGAGCTTTGCTTATTCGGAAGGGCTGATTTATGTTCATGCCGCAAAAGAAGGCTATAAAACCCAGTGTATAGAAGCCTCCAACGCTTGTTGTTTTACTGTAGTGGGTGATACTCAAGTGATTCCAGCAGATTTTTCAACATTGTATGAATCCTGTCTCATCTATGGCAAACTTGAGGAAGTGTCAAATGAAAACAGAGCCAAGGCTTTTGAAGCCATTTTAAACAAATATTCAAGCGCATTTATGGCTTCTGGTTTGGAATATGTTCTACGGTCTGGACACAATACAGCCGTCTACCAGTTGAGTATTGAACTAATGAGCGTAAAAGGTCGAAAATAAAAAGACAGAAACACAGTATTTTGACGATTAACTGACGTACGGAGCATAATCTAGTTTCAAAGAGGTTAAGCATTTTGGGTCTTTTTGTTGAATAAAACTCAGATAAGGAAGGTGCACAGTATGGCGTTTTTATCAGATATTGAAATTGCACAATTAGCGACCATGAAAAAAATCAAACACGTTGCAGAAGAATTGGGCATGAATGAGGATGACATTGAGTTGTATGGTAATTATAAAGCTAAAGTTAGCTTGGAATTTATTGAGAGTTTAAAAGATCGACCTGACGGTAAATTGATTTTGGTAACTGCCATTAATCCAACACCAGCAGGTGAGGGTAAAACCACAACCAATATTGGTCTCAGTATGGGCCTCAACAAAATAGGCAAAAAAACCTTTACAACACTCCGCGAGCCATCCCTTGGACCATGTTTTGGAGTCAAGGGAGGAGCAGCAGGCGGCGGTTATGCTCAAGTTGTGCCAATGGAGGATATCAACTTACACTTCACGGGTGATATTCACGCTGTGACAACGGCTCACAATTTATTGTCAGCCCTCATCGACAATCACCTGCATCAAGGGAATGTGCTCCGCCTTGATCTGAACCGTATCACGTGGAGACGAGTCCTTGATATGAATGATCGAGCGCTGAGACACACCATCATCGGTATGGGCGGCAAGGCTAATGGCGTACTTCGTGAAGATGGCTTTGACATTACAGTTGCGTCTGAAATCATGGCCATACTGTGTTTGTCAACAGGCCTTGAGGACTTGAAATCACGCATTGGACGTATCATTATTGGCTATACCATTGAGGGCGCTGTAGTGCGCGTCAATGATCTCGAAGCGACGGGTGCAATTTCCCTTCTTCTTAAAGATGCCATCAAGCCTAACTTGGTTCAAACTTTAGAAAATACACCAGCCTTTATTCACGGTGGTCCTTTTGCAAATATTGCACATGGTTGTAACAGTGTCATGGCAACCACGACAGCGCTTAAGCTTGCTGAATATGTCGTTACAGAAGCGGGATTTGGTGCTGATTTAGGCGCGGAAAAGTTCTTTGACATCAAATGTCGATTTGCAGGTCTAACACCGGCGTGTACGGTTATTGTGGCAACTGTACGTGCGCTTAAAAACCACGGTGGTGTGAAAAAAGAAGACTTAAATGCAGAAAACTTAGAAGCTTTGGCAAAAGGGTATGAAAATTTACAAAAGCATATTGAGAACATTGCTAAGTTTGGCGTTCCAGCAGTTGTCGCCATCAATAAGTTTCCGACAGATACAGAGAAGGAACTAAAGTTCGTGAGTGACCAGTGCGCGTCAATGGGTGTGGAAGTAATTCTTTCAGATGTTTGGGCAAACGGTGGCGAAGGTGGTATCGATTTGGCCCGTAAAGTTGTGGAACTTGTTGAAACCAAAGAAAATCATTTCAAACCCCTATATGAAGATTCTGCCACGATTCAAGAGAAAATCGAGATCATTGCAAAAGAAATTTACGGTGCTGATGGCGTTGATTTTGTGGGTCAAGCTGTTAAGCAATTAAAGCAAATTGCAGATTTAGGCTATAATCATATGCCTGTTTGTATGGCTAAGACCCAGTATTCCTTCTCGGACAATGCCGATTTAAAAGGAAGACCTAGGGGGTTTAGAATAACGGTCAGAGAACTGAAAATTTCTGCTGGAGCAGGATTTATTGTTGCCCTTACAGGGGATGTTATGACTATGCCGGGTCTTCCAAAAAGACCTGCCGCGATGAATATGTCCATGGACAACAAAGGTCAAATATCGGGTCTGTTTTAAAAAAAGGAATGTTATAAAAAGGAGCTGTATCGAATTTGCACATTTGATACAGCTCCTTCCTTTTGTTGCAGTCCCTTTTCTGATTGAGCTGTTGCGTACTAAAGCGTATACTGAATACAATGAAACAAATTCAGGAGGTTACCGCATTTACATCACAAATGACATTTATGAGTAGAGTGTCAAAAGTAAGTTTCTCGACTATTCATACCGCATAGAGTGCCAGTTGAACCATCCGGAACTCTATGCGGTATGAATAGGATCAACTAAGGACTTTTGAAACCCTAATCTTGATTAGCGTGTCAAAAGTAAGTTTCTCGACTATTCATACCGCATAGAGTGCCAGTTGAACCATCCGGAACTCTATGCGGTATGAATAGGATCAACTAAGGTCTTTTGACACCCTAATCATTTATGTATTTTTAGGGGTAGTGGATATTAAGAAAGGTGCTTTTCAACCCAATATCCGCTCGGGAACGCTGGTGAGCTTGACTGTGAAAAATATTTTTTGAATGCAAAACCTCAAAAAAATCGGACATTTTGTCACATGCGCTGTTTATTCGGTACGTGCAGGGGTATAATATAAGGGAAAGTGCTTTGATGTCGAAGCATAAAACTCTATAACAACGAAAAGGAGTATACGATTTATGAAAAAAGGACTATTATCAACAGGCTTAATCCTTGTACTAATTGCATTTTTAATGACAGGATGCGGCGCACCTAAAGTTACAGAACCTGCTGCAACAGAGGCACCTGCAGTGACAGAAGTAACTGATGCAACAGAAGCACCTGCAGCTACTGGCGCATATGCAGATGGCAAGTATTTTGCAATCCAAAAGGAATTTGATGCAAATAGTGGCTGGAAATCATACGTCTTGCTTGAAGTAAGCGGCGGTAAAATTGTTTCAGCGGATTGGAATGGCGTCAATAGCACAGCGACACTCATCAAAAAAGAAGCTTCGAAGACTGGTAAATATCCAATGGTCGAAAAAGGTGGCGCAAAAACTCCTTGGCACGAGCAGGCAGCGCTTGTTGAAACTTTCTTTATTGAAAAACAGGATTCTAAAATGATTACCCTTACAAATGCAGATGGCAATACAGATGCTGTTTCTGGCGTCAGTATAAAAGTTGGCGAATTTGTTATGCTTGCAGACGAAGCATTAGCTGCAGGTCCTGTTCAAATGGGTTCTTTCAAAGACGGCGTTTTTCATGCCGAGCAAAAAGATTTTTCACCTGAATCAGGATGGAAAGAAACCGTTGATGCAGCTGTAGCCAATGGCAATATCATCGCAGTCAACTGGAGTGGAATCTATAAAGATGGCGGAGATGACAAAAAGACAGCTTCACTTTCTGGTGCTTATGGCATGGTCGCTAAAGGTGGCTCTAAAGCAGAGTGGCATGTTCAAGCTGCCGAAGTTGAGAATTTCGTGTTACTCAACCAAAACCCAACACTCATTACACTTTCAGATGCAGAAGGTCACACAGATGCTGTTTCTGGCGTTTCAATTC
>JBBRGL010000260.1:0-4060 GCA_038240675.1 Peptostreptococcales bacterium | reverse complement strand
CTCATCAAGGATTCTGCAGGAAGAGCAATGCGGTCAAAAGCACGAGGGCTTATAAAGGTGTAAGTACATATTTCTTTGAAACCCTCAGCTATAAATACGGACTTTGTCACGTTTTCAATGATTTGACTATTGGTGAAGGCTCCCCAGCTATCATCTTTCGGAAGCGTTGCAGGAATTTGATCATAGCCAAATAACCGCGCAATTTCTTCAACGACATCAATTTCTTTTAAAATGTCAAGTCTGAACGTCGGTGCCTCAATATGAAGCAGTTCTGCGTTGACAGTCACTTTCATTTGAAGGCGGTCAAGAAGTTGTTTCATTTCTTCGCCACTGAGTGATATACCGATGAGTTGATTGATTTTATCAATTCTTGCATCAAAGACTACAGGTGGAAGTACCACAGGATAATTGTCGATTGTGCCTTCAACAACTTGTCCTGCATTCAAAAGCTCAATTAAATAACAAACCCGGTTGACCACTTCCTGAATCCCATTTGCATCAATGCCTTTCTCAAATCTTGACGATGCTTCAGTACGAAGGCCTAATCTTTTTGACGTTTCGCGGATTGAAGATTTATTGAAATTTGCAACTTCTATCATTATTTCTGTGGTTGAAGTGTTGACTTCACCCGCTTCACCGCCCATAATACCTGCAATGCCGAGAGGTTTTTCAGCGTCTGTGATCAACAACATGGTAGAATCCAAATTTCTCACCTTGTCATCAAGTGTTTTAAGCGTTTCGCCGTCCTTTGCAAGGCGCACTATAAGTTTTTGACCGGCGATATCCTTTAAATCATAAGCGTGAATGGGTTGCCCGTATTCCAGCATGACGTAATTGGTGATATCGACGATGTTGTTAATAGGGCGCATACCTGATTTCATCAACCGCATTTGAAGCCAAAGTGGCGATTCCTGAACCACAACATTTTGAACCACGCGCACTGCGAATCGTGGACACAAATCCGTATTGAGAACCTCTACAGCTGCTCTCCCCTGGATGGACCCCGTTTCTTTTGAAACAGTGGTTTCAGAGTATTTAAAAGGTCTTTCAAAGGTAGCAGAAGTCTCTCTTGCCATGCCTATCATAGAAAGGCAATCCGGTCTATTGGGTGTAATTTCAAATTCGACGACAGCATCCTGAATACCAAGGGCAATAAGGGCATTTTCTCCCAATGTCACTTGGCCATTGACTATGAAAATATTGTCGATATATTTTTTTGGAATAACACTGTCTTCAAACCCAAGTTCGTCGAGAGAACAGAGCATACCCACAGAATCAACACCTTTAAACTGAGTCTTCCCAATATCCTTGCCACCTGGCAGTTTTGCACCTACCAATGCGACGGGAACAGTGGCACCTACAAACACATTAGTCGCTCCTGTGACGATTTGGCAAACCTCGCTGCCTATATTTACTTGACAAATCACCAAACGATCTGCATTTGGGTGCTTTTCGATAGCTGTGATTTGGCCCATAACAACATTTTCAATGCCCTTCCCCAAAATCTCTGTGACCTCAACCTTCGATCCACTCATTATCATTCTCTCTTCAAAGGTTTTAAGGGAAATATCTTTTATAGCGATAAGATCATTCAACCATTCCAAACAAACTTTCATATCTATCTCCTTGCTCTTATATTTTATTAAGACTGCAGGCCTAAAACTGTTTTATAAAGCGCATGTCATTTTCGAACAGTAGTCTGATATCATCCATTTCGTATTTGAGCATTGTAATCCGATCAAGGCCCATACCAAAAGCAAATCCAGAGTATTTTTCGGAGTCTATGCCACATTCTTCAAGTACAGAAGGATGTACCATCCCCGCTCCTAAGATTTCGATCCATCCAGAATACCCGCAAAAACGACACCCCTCTCCGCCACACTTGAAGCAAGATACATCCACTTCAGCGCTTGGCTCTGTAAAAGGAAAATGATGGGGTCTGAATTTTGTCAGGGTTTGGGCGCCGAACAATCTTTGAACAAAAATATTCAAGGTGCCAATCAAATCGCTCATGGCTATTCCCTCAGCGACGACTAGGCCTTCAATTTGATGAAACATAGGTGAATGAGTGGCGTCTAATTCGTCGTTTCGATAACAACGTCCAGGCGAAATGACCTTGATCGGTGGGTTGTTGGCCTTCATGGTACGAATCTGAACAGAAGAGGTGTGACATCTCAAAAGCAAGTCGTCAGTAATATAAAAAGTATCTGATTCGCTGCGGGATGGATGATCAATAGGCGAGTTCAGCGCGTCAAAGTTGTGATACACCGTTTCGACTTCAGGACCTTCAGCAATTTTAAACCCCATGCCCATAAAAATAGATTTTACTTCGTCAAGGACACCTGTCAAAGGGTGTGCATGGCCAACCAGTGTGCTTTTTCCAGGCAGTGTCACATCGATTTTCTCATTTTGCAGCTTGACTTTCAGTGCTGCATTTTTTAAAGTATCTTTCATTGATTCAATAGAATTTTCAATAATTTCCCGCACATCATTTGCAACCTTGCCCATAAGAGGTCTCTCCTCGGCAGACAAAGATCCCATTTCTTTCAGTACTTGCGTCAATTCACCCTTCTTGCCAAGAAATTTTACGCGAAAATTTTCCAGTTCATCTAATTGATCAATCTCTGCCAATGCTAGTAATGCTTGTTCTTTAAGTGCTTCTATTCTTGCTTTCATCCTTACCTCCAACTTCCATTCCTATTTGATCAGATTCCAACAGTTCTTATAATGTATGCCGATTGCTCTTTTACTTCATTTACGATTAGGGTGTCGAAAGCCCTTAGTTGATCATATTCACACCACATATAGTTCCGGATGGTTCAACTGGAACTATATGTGGTGTGAATATTCGATAAACTTACTTTTGACACTCTAATCATTTACAAAAAACAAAAAAAACTCCTCTCCCATAATGGGACGAAGAATTTCGCGGTACCACCCAAATTGCAGTTAAAAACTGCCACTCAATATGGATAACGGCACTACCCGATGCCCCCTACTGATTTCAAGGACATTGCTCCAGAGTGAACTTCAATAGTATGCATCAGACGTTGCACCAACCCGTCTGTCTCTATAAATGCACGTTACATACTCTCTCTTTCAAAGCGTTTACTTATGGTCAAAATACTAACACACGACACGAAATAAAGCAAGGTGTTGCCTTAAATATTCCTGTGAGCGTCATAAATAAGAATACCTGCTGCGACAGCTGCATTCAAAGACTCCGCTTTTCCGCTGAGGGGAATGATCACCTTTTCATCACAAAAGTCTAAAACTGCCTGAGAAATGCCATTTCCTTCGTTTCCTATGATCAAAACCGTCTTAGGCTCCCACTCAAATTCAAGCATGTTTTTAGCGCCTTCAAGGGCTGCACCTACGATTCTATATCCCCTTTTTTTAAGTACATGAAGCTCTGTGAGGAGGTCGCAGTTCCTTTGTATTGCTACATCAAACAAACTCCCCATAGCACCGCGAATGACCTTTGGATTATAGAGGTCCACACACCCTTTTGCCACGATTAAACCCACATCTCCAACGGCGTCACATGTTCTGATAATGGTCCCTAGATTGCCTGGGTCCTGAATGCCATCCAGGGCTAAAATCAACTTTGAATCCAGTGATTGATCAAGGTGAGCCGTTTTAACAAGGGCAATAACACCTTGCGAATGGACTGTTTCTGATAATTCTCTAAAAAGAGTTTCCGAGAGGAGCGTCGCTTCAGGAAAAGAATCTTGAAGGGATTCAGGAGCTAGTGCATCTAAATAAACAGTCTGAATCAACTGAGGGTGCATTTGTCGTATATGATTCACAAGTCGAATGCCTTCTACGACACATAGTTCATGGGTCTCTCTGTGTTTGCGACTAAGGAGTGATTTTGCCAACTTAAAACGTGGATTTTCTTTGGAAATAATGATGTCCACCTTAAAACCTCTCAAGTTTCTTCAAATCTTTATTGTTTCCGATGACGATGAGCACATCACTCTCTTTGATCACTTCATTGGCAGAGACTGCGATATTGACTTCAACGCCTCTTCTTATTCCCATAACGTTGATGCCATAT
>JBBRGL010000259.1:0-4064 GCA_038240675.1 Peptostreptococcales bacterium | reverse complement strand
GGTCACGTACAAAGTTGAGCCTTATGTCATGGCAGCTGACGTCTACAGTGCACCGCCCCATATTGGACGGGGTGGATGGACTTGGTATACAGGCGCTGCCGGTTGGATGTACAAGGCAGGGATTGAAAGTATTCTAGGCTTCACGAAGCGTGGAGAGCAATTGATTTTTGATCCATGCATCCCTAATAGGTGGTCTGATTTTGAAATGACCTATCGGTATGTTGACACTTCTTATGTCATACAAGTCAGTAACCCAAACCATCTGAATAGAGGTGTTGTCAAAATCTTACTGGATAATGTCGAGGTTCTAGGAAGTGAAATTTCACTTGTCAATGATCATGAAACACACCTCGTCGAAGTCAAGATGGAAGTGCTGGCAACGTGAATGAGCGCGTAAAAAAAGGGATAAGTTAAAAAAGTTAAATAGTGTAATTTTATGTTTTGTTGGCATCTTTTGACATGAACGTGTATATGAGATATAATAACTATAGTAGTCTAATAGTTATATGACGTTAATAATGGCACTGGCGCAAATATTCTTAATCGAATAGTGAGCGTATTCTAAATATGGAAAACGAGGAGATCAAACACATGAAAGTTCAAAACAGAGTAGACAGTTTGAAGCAAGTACGGAAAATGGATTTTATACCAGGCGTTCTTTATGGTCAAACACAAGGTCCAGTCAATATTCAGGTAGGTAAAAAAGAGTTCTTAAAAGCCTTAGCAGCCAATGGACAAACAGCTGTATTTCCCTGTGAAATTGAGGGCGCTAAACACAAAGTGTATATCAGAGATTTGCAGCGCGAAATAATACGCCGTGATCGGTTTCAGCATTTTAGTTTGCAAATTGTCAGTGGAAAAGACAAAATTCGGGCAATGGTACAAATTCACTTAGAGAACAAAGGCATTGTTGAAGGTAAAGGATTAGTCATCAACCATGTACTCCATGAGATTGATGTCAAATACGGCTTAAATGATACCCTTGAGGATATTCTCATCGATGTGGCAAACATGGGTGCTGGCGACTCAATGTTGCTATCAGATGTAGAATTACCTTCTTATCTAGAAGTTTTGACATCAATGGATGTTCAGGTCGTTTCAGTGATCGCGCCAAGAGCACAAGCAGACGAAGTGGAAATAGACGATGTGCCAGAAGTTGTCCCAGCTTAAGAATAGACATGAGTAAACCGTGAGATTTTAAAAAAGCACAGTGATGAGATTGAATCGTCACTGTGCTTTTTTGTATTTAAATGCAATCGATTAAAATCAACTCAAACCCTTATCCAATCACGATTCTTACACAAAATGCCCAAATCTGAATGTAATCACCAGTGTAATCTGGTAATATAAAATCGTTTAAATTTGACATATGCCTGTTTTAGGTATATTCTATAGTTAGCACAGCCGGCGACGCGTGCTCAAACAAAACTAGATGTAATGATTTAGCCGCTTCTTGATAAAGCGGTTTTTCTTTTATCTATAAATTCTATTATTTTCTATAATTTCAAGTCTCTGCATATAAATCTTAATGACGTCATTAACGATTTTCAATGCATTTTTCATGAATATTATTCAACATTACTCAAATCATGGAGGTATCGAATGAAAAAATCAACGATGAGTATTGAAGCACAAAAGGCCCTTGATCAAGCAAATCGTTTTATGGACACACAGATCGAGCATGCTTCGGAAATGAAAGCAGATATTGAAAAATCAATGAATCACATCAGCAAGGATGTTGAAAAAAAGAGCAAGGTTATTGGTAGACATATGAAAAAAGGCCTGACTGATATCAAGCATGATGTCGACCATTCTGTCAAAAAAATAGCGGCAGAAATGAAAAAACCTATGCCATCGCTTAAGAAATAAGCCTGAGCCATCTGAGGCAAAACAGAAAAGGATGTGAAATTTTATGTTATATACAATCGCTGTCGTTTTAATCGTTTTATGGATTCTTGGACTAGTCAGTTCTTATACCATGGGTGGATTTATCCATATACTCCTTGTCATAGCCGTCGTCCTTTTCCTTGTTCGATTAATTGGAAATAGATAAAGTCAACCTATCAAAAAATAAAAACCTGCTGAGGTATAAACCACAGGTGATTGGAGAAAAAAGTGAATAACCAACCTAAAACAAATGAAGATGCCATTGGACAAAACTTAAAAACAAGAAAAATTGTCTATTATATCTTTGGTGTTCTTGAAACGCTTCTTGCTTTCCGCTTTGTCTTCAAACTACTAGGAGCCAATCCAGGAAGTACTTTCGTATCGATGATTTACAAAGTTTCCGGTATTTTTATGGCCCCTTTTCTGGGCATATTCAGAAATGCCAGTACACAGGGCATAGAAACAACTGCCTATTTTGAGGCGGCAACACTGATCGCCATTGCAGTCTACGCCATAATCGCATACGGCATTGTACGCATGATTGAAATTTCAAATAAGCCAAAGAATCAAGAAAGAATATAGCTGTTTAGGGTCAGACCTGTGTGTCTGGCATAGATTAGGTTTTTAAGTGATTTGCATTATTTTGCATAGTCGCTTTTGAAACAAAGCTTTAAAAATAGAGAATCGGGAGGTAATAACATGAATGAAGATATTCTTAAAGGTAAATGGAATCAATTACAGGGTGAGATTCAAAAGAACTGGGGCAAACTGACCAACGATGATTTAGATATCATCAAGGGGGATGCAACTAAATTAGCCGGTATTCTGCAAGAAAAATATGGAATGGCTAAAGATGAAGCTGAGAAAGCAGCAAAAGAAGTTCAGGATAGACATCTTTAAATAGAATAAGGAATACAAATAGTTGAGCGCTGATAACAGATTGGCACCTATTGACTGGACACCTTGAAAGGGTGTTTGGTTAGTAGGTGTTTTTTGAATGTCATCACTGCAAATGGATTATTGAATATGAAGGCAGATGTATAGGTCTCCTTCGCTAGGTCAGCAGAAGCGGGCTGTTGGCCTTGATCAATCTTCCGTGAACAACTGAACGTTAACGCCAATTATTCTTACAGGTCTTTGTTTTGTCTGTTTTTTTGTGCAGGGTGGTTGCGGGAATTAAAAGAGAGTAAGTTTTTTTAAAAAAAATCACTCTGGAGAAAGATTAAGCGGATCATAGAGACATGATCAGAAAGGAATAACCTATGAAATTTGGAATGATAGGCCTTGGCAAAATGGGAGGCAATCTTGCGCGCAATATGAAGGATAAAAAAGTCGATGTAGTGGTTTATAATCATACGGCAGGCAAAGTGAATGAAATGAAAGCAGAGGGTTTTGAAGGGGCTTTAACTCTAAAAGAGCTCGCCACACGCCTAGGGGACGAGGGTGTTTACTGGATGATGATTCCTGCTGGGCCGTCTGTTGATCAGATGATTCAGGATATTATGGACATAGCACAGGCAGGCGCACTGATTATCGATGGAGGAAATTCGAATTATAAGGATACGCTCAGAAGAGCAGTGTTGCTTCGCCAAAGGGGTTTTCGCTATATGGACATTGGCACAAGCGGCGGTCAAATGGGGGCCAGATATGGGGCTTGTATGATGGCTGGAGGCGTGAAGACAGATTATGAACAGATTGAAGCTGCATTAAAAGCTATTTGTGTACCAGAGGGCGTTGATTATATGGGGCCGAGCGGCACGGGTCACTATGTGAAGATGATACACAACGGCATTGAATATGGCATGATGCAGGCTATCGCAGAGGGCTTTGAAATATTGGAGCACTCAACCTTTGAGTTTGATCTTTCAACTATAGCCAAAGTGTGGCAAAATGGTTCGATTATATCCAGTTACTTGGTTGAAAAAGCGGCGGATGCACTTGAGAAAAACCCCAAGCTAGATGCTGTCAAGGATGTTGTTGACTCAAGCGGTGAAGGCCTGTGGACCGTAGAGGAAGCACTTGCACTGAAGGTACCTGCTTATGTCATTACGGCCTCTCTGTTTAAGCGCTATGAATCGAAGCAAACAGATCGGTTCTCAAATAAATTACTCGCAGCTATGCGAAACGAGTTTGGCGGTCATGCCATTCACAAGGTGGGGGAATAGATATGTTGCAGT
>JBBRGL010000258.1:0-4070 GCA_038240675.1 Peptostreptococcales bacterium | reverse complement strand
GTGAAGAAGTGGTGTTGCTTATTAGAAGAGAAGGCAAAGATGATTTTAAAGTCCCCCTCATTAGAGAACTGATTAAAATCAAAGCTGTAAAGTCTGAAATGAAAGACAATAAAGTAGGGTATATCCGCATCGCTTCATTTGATGACAACGTCGCACAGGAATTTAAAGAGCACTTAAAAATATTGACAGATCAGGGCATGACAAGCCTTATTATCGACCTACGCAACAATCCTGGGGGATCACTGGCTGAATGCGTTGAAATTGCAGATATGTTGCTGGGAAAACAAACCATTGTATACACCATGGACAATACAGGCAAAAAAGAATATGAATATTCAGACGAACGAAAAGTCAATGTTCCTATGGCTGTTTTAGTCAATGAGGGAAGTGCCAGTGCCTCAGAAATTTTAACGGGCGCAGTCCAAGATTCTCAATCAGGCACTATTATCGGGAGCACAACCTTTGGTAAAGGCCTCGTTCAGTGGGTCAGAAAGATGATCGATGATACAGGGTTCAAATTGACCATCGCTCAGTACTTTACGCCGAATGGTACTTACATTCATGGCAAAGGCATAACGCCTGATGTGGTCATTGAACTCCCTGTCAACGAAGATGGTTCAGCACTTACACCGGAGCAGGATACCCAACTTCTAAAGGCGGTAGAAATCTTAACTCAAAAAGAATAAATTTTATCGAAAGTGCGATATTGACGCAAGTTTGGGTATAAACACTGGTGGTAGTTCACAAGTGCATCTCAATGACTTTGCGAATTGAAAGGAAAAAATACATGATTATACGAAAAGCAAATGTATACGATACCAACGATATTGCCAAGGTTCATTATGATGCATGGGTTCATTTTTACAAGCACAGCGTTTCAGAAGAGTTTATGGAAAAATATTCACTAGAGCGACGCAGACGATTTTGGATGAAATATATCAACGACGGCAATATCGTTTATGTCGTCGAAGAGAAGACCGGTGGTATTTTGGGATTCATCGTTCCAAAAATTTCATCAGATATCCAGGACAAGTATAAAGGCGAGATCGTGTCCCATTATGTGATGGACCGTTATCAGCACAAAGGACTTGGCAGACTCCTTTTTGTCGCGTGTGCTAAGCTGTTTAAAGTCAATAAAATTACGGGACTAAAAGTATGGGTTCATAAAGACAGCCCTGCCTGTGATTTTTACAAACGCATGGGTGGCGTTGAGCTAGGGGCGAAATTAGAACGATTTGACAATCGCGATATTATCAAACTCTGCTACGTGTGGGATAATCTTGAGCAATATATAGAAGATCATTCATACGTGTTTAATGGGATTACAAGAGAGATCTAATTAATATAGCTTATGCAAAAGCCCCAAATTCGAGGCGCAGGCATCTGGAAAGGTCGTATCGTACTATGATGTACGAGAGAGTTTTCCAAATGCACCGCAACAAAGAAGCTGGGGTTTTTTCCATAAGCTAAGGGGGGTGTCTTTGGACACTCCCCTGTGTAATAAAAGGGTTAAAAATAACTGAGGCTATGTGAAATGGAAAATGTCCCAAAATACCACGGCATTTGTAGGGCATAATGATCGGAAGGGTGGTTCGGCGCTTCGCGTGGGGCAGTTGTGGGACGGTAGTGTGCGTGTGATTGTTTTGGGGTCGAGACCAGTTCCAATCACATCACTTTAATGATTTGTTTAATCTCATAAAGAGTATGACGATTGATCCCTTTACACCGAAAGTCGACTATAAAATCTTCTATTCAGAAGACATAATCCCTTGTGTTACAATAGAACATTATCGCTTATCGTTCAGACATAAAGGGTTAAAAATAACATAGGCCATTGACCAAGTGGGCAAAATTAGATACAATATATACGAACGTATGTTTGTGTTGAATAAGTGTTATGTTTGGAGGTGAGCAGATGGATTTTAAACTGGTATCGAAATTTGAGCCTGCAGGGGATCAACCAGAGGCGATTGAGCAAATCGTCAATGGTTTTGAGCAGGGCATGAAAAAACAGACGCTTCTTGGGGTCACTGGCTCCGGCAAAACCTATACGGTGGCCAATATTATCAAAGAGCTTAAGCGGCCAACACTGATTATCGCCCACAATAAGACTCTGGCAGGGCAACTCTGCAGTGAATTTAGAGAGTTCTTTCCCGACAATGCCGTCGAGTTTTTCGTCAGCTATTATGACTACTATCAGCCTGAAGCCTATGTAGCGGCTTCGGATACTTTTATAGAGAAAGATTCAGCCATCAATGATGAAATTGACAAGTTGAGACACTCTGCCACGGCATCTCTATTTGAGCGGGAGGATGTGATTATCGTCGCTTCCGTTTCCTGTATCTATGGACTAGGATCTCCTGTGGACTACAAAAGCATGGTTTTATCCCTTCGAAAAGGCATGGTCAAAACCCGTGAGGAGATTATGCGAAAACTTGTGGATATTCAATATATGCGCAATGACATGAATTTTGTGCGCAATACCTTTAGGGTAAGAGGAGACTCAATAGAGATTATTCCCCCTTCCTCAACCGAAAACGCCATACGGGTAGAATTGTTTGGCGATGAAATCGATCGCATTACAGAGATTAATTGTCTGACAGGTCAAATCATCGGTGAAAGAACCCATGCTGTATTTTTCCCAGCTTCACATTATGTGACGCCAAAAGAGAAAATTGAAGAGGCTATTGCAGATATTGAAGCGGAGCTCGAGGAGACAATTGCCCGTTTCAAATCAGAGGGCAAACTCATCGAGGCTCAGCGTATAGATCAAAGAACCCGTTATGATATAGAAATGCTTCGTGAAGTTGGCTTTTGTCAAGGCATTGAAAACTATTCACGCATTCTATCCAGAAGGCCAATGGGCAGTAGGCCTTTTACATTGATCGATTACTTCCCTAAGGATTTTCTGCTGGTTGTAGATGAGTCCCACGTATCCCTGCCTCAAATCAGAGGGATGTACGGAGGTGACCAGTCCAGAAAACGCAATTTAGTGGATTATGGCTTTCGCTTGCCTTCTGCCATGGACAATCGCCCTTTGAATTATGACGAATTTTTTGGACTCCTTGACAAGTGTCTCTATGTAAGTGCAACGCCCAGTGCCTATGAAAAAGGACTTTCTGAGCAGGTGGTGGAGCAAATCATCAGACCTACGGGACTGCTTGACCCTGAGGTAATGGTCAGACCTGTAGAGGGCCAAATTGATGATTTGATAGCAGAAATTAATGCCCGTGTGCAGAAAAAAGAACGGGTTCTGGTGACTACGTTGACCAAAAAAATGTCCGAGGATTTGACAAAGTATTTCAAAGAAATAGGCATACAGGTGCGTTATATGCATTCGGATATCGACACTATGGAGCGTCTAGAAATACTCAGAGAGCTGCGCATTGGCACATTCGACGTCCTCGTCGGCATCAATTTATTGAGAGAGGGACTTGATTTGCCTGAAGTGAGCTTAGTCGCCATTTTGGATGCTGACAAAGAGGGCTTTCTGCGCTCTGAAACTTCCCTTGTACAGACCATAGGACGCGCGGCTCGGCATTTGAATGGCAAAGTCATCATGTATGCAGACCGTATTACAGAATCCATGCGCTTGGCTATATCGGAGACAAATAGACGCCGAGAACAACAAAACAAGCACAATGAAGAGCATGGTATTTCGCCAATTTCCATCAAAAAAGACATTAGAGATCTGATTGAAGCCACAAAAGCTGCAGAAGATGAAGCGGTTTACGACATTAAAAAGCTCAAGGCGCTGAAGCACCCTAACGAGATATTTGAAGCGATTCACAAGCTAGAAGTAGAGATGAAAGAAGCGTCGAAACACCTTCAATTTGAAAGAGCTGCTGAGCTTCGCGACGTGATTACTGCACTTAAGAAAAAAATATGATGAGGGCGTCAAAAGTAAGTTTCTCGCCTATTCTTACCCCCTATAATTCCAATTGAACAATCCGGAACTATAGGGGATAAGAATAAGATCAACTATGGACTTTTGGCACTCTAATCAAATAATAGAGGACAAAATATGAGTATAAATGAAATTGTAGTCAAAGGTGCTAAAGAGCACAATC
>JBBRGL010000257.1:0-4071 GCA_038240675.1 Peptostreptococcales bacterium | reverse complement strand
CATTTGGATAGAAATCTTAGCCCTTTTGAAGCCGACACCAAAACTGACGTCCGTCATTGGTTGAACAAACCAGCGAACCCCTTGGATCATGCCATAGATCAGAAGATTTTAGCACTGCCCAATTCTTTTGAAAATCGACTGCGCACTGACGGCAGTCTACAAAATTCTTCTTCAAATAGTAGATCAACACCACAAAAGCCAATCAACTTGTCACAAGGGGATATTGAATTCCTAGAGCAGTCCCTCCAAAAGCAAATTCAGTCCCTACACCTTGAGGATGCATTGCATCAAATAGCAGATGCCCTAGACACCTTTAACGGCGAAGTTCAAGTACTGGGGATTCAACCCTCCAGCCTCAATGAAATGGCCTTTGATGATGTCATAAAGCTCTACAAGCGTTTCAGTTCGCCAAAGCTCATACAATTCGTCAACAAAGTGGGCAGGAATAAGCTTTACGCCAGTCAACTCCAATATAAAAAAAGGCACAAAAAATCTGAACCTATTGATAAAATTACATCCAGTCAAAATATCGATTTGCTCATAGATGATGAATTTATTGCGTTGGCCCTGGATATCGAGGCTTTCGAAAACGACTTTTACGACCGCTATTTGAGGGATGATTTATTGACCATCGAAATGATTGAAAAAAAGCAAAAGCGTAAGGGCCCCATTGTCCTTTGCTATGATGGGTCGGGCTCCATGGAAGGTGCCAAGATTCAAGAAACCCAGTCTCATATCCTCTCCATACTCGAAATAGCAAAAATTCAGAAGCGTAAGCTCATTCTTATTCAATTTGCCTCAGCAGCCGAGCCCCTATACATCAAAGAACTCAACCCTTTGAATATCAGCGCCAATGACGTCCTAGACATCCTCGACACGTTTCTCTGCGGGGGCACGGATTTTCAAAAGCCTTTGTCAAAAGCCATGGCCTTTATCGATTCAGATCCCCACCGTAAAAGCGATATTCTTTTCATCACCGACGGACAATGTGAAATCAGCGCCTCCTTTAAAAAAGAATTTATCGCCTTGAAAAACAAAAGAAAATTCAAGCTTTTCACCATTATTATGCACTCTTACACTTATCGCGACTATGGGGATATCGGTGAAATTTCGGACGCCATGCTGGATATCAAAGAACAAGAGCAAGGCAATTGGAATCACGAAACCAACAAAAAACTATTTTCAATAATCTAAATCGTCAGACTCACAAATCATTCAATCAAAGGAGTATCCATGACTATTCAACCCAATCAAATTGCATCCATGAGCGAAGACCTCAAATCAATCTACACCTTTGTCACGACCAAATACTATGAAGTGGAAAACTTTGCGCTATGCATCCTATTGGCTATGTTGTCTAAGACTAACATGATAGCCCTCGGCCAACCCGGCATCGCCAAATCCGCTGTATTGAGGGAAATTGTTGACCTCATAGATTTTGATGACATTGAAGGGACTCCTTATTTCCACATTCAAATGGGCTCTGACATATCCCCTAACAACGTTTTTGGCGCACCCGATATCAATTTTTTCAAATCCCAAGGCATCATCAAGCGGCATTACAAAGGCTTTTTGCCCGATGCCATTATTGCCTTCTGCTCCGAATTCTACCGCGTCAGCGATCAAGTCGCCAACTCCGGCTTACTCACCATCCTCAACGAAGGCGAATTCAAAAATGGCACAGATACGGTCCAGACTAAGCTGCGCTTTTTTATGGCGGACACGAACTTTTTTCCTAAACAGGTAGATGATTTAGATGTCGAGGAGTCCGATCTGAAATTACAGGCCCTCCACGATCGATTTTTGGCGCGGGTTTTGGTCAAACCCATTTCAGACCCACAGCACAAAATCCAAATGATCCTCATGAATGATGATTTGAAATCCGATACCAAGCTCTCTATCCATGACTTGATTCACATCCAAGACTGCATTCATGAAGTGGCCATCGGTGAAGACCTTGCACGGCTCATGGTCTTTATCGCCTCTACCCTTGAAGAAAAACACCATATCTTTATTTCCCCACGCAGGCTAAAACTCAGCCGCAACCTCATCAGGGCCCATGCCATTTATAAAGGCCGCGATCACTGCCAAGTAGAGGATCTCATAGCCCTTCAGTTCGCCTTTTGGCAAAAAGAAGAAGATATTATCACCGTCAAAAGTCTCCTTTACGAAGTCATGGACAGACCCCGAAAAGATGCACAGCGCTATCTCAATCTTATGGATTCCATATTAGATGAGCTCGACCGCAACATTGACAACCAAAGAGACCTGCCCCACTATGATATAGATCCCCTCTACCATCAAGCCCTTTCAGACATGATGAAATGCCTTGAAAAAATGCAAAACGACTACCCTAAACGCGAGAAATATGTTGAAATAAACGCGGCTTATGAACGGGTAGAACGTACGTATCAGAGACTGAGCGGTGAGCGGATGGCTTTGTAGAGAAGCGCGGGGAGCGAAACATGGGATCTGGTATCTGTGATCGCGCACCGTTGGTGCTCGGGATCAGTGGCGGGGTGTTGCTACGCAACTTACACAAAAAACCGCAATAAAGGATAAGGGTAATCAAAGCCTTATCCTTTATTGCGGTTTTTTTCCTATTCACTTTTCTATCTTACATCAAGAATTCAATCAAGGATTGCCCCGCAATCCCCCATCAACAGATCCCAGATACCAGATACCATTTCTTTATACCATTTCTTTATACCATTCCCTTATTCCATTTCCTATTTCCCAAGTTTCCTCTCCCTCACCTTCCCCTGTGCCGCATCTACAGCTAATTTTATCCCCTCGTACCCCGTACACCGACACAAATTAGCACTGAGCCAATCGATCTTTTCATTTTCATCAGCATTAGGTTTTGTCTCTAATAGGGCATAACTGTTGATCAAAAATCCTGAAGTGCAAAACCCGCATTGAAAGCCGCTATGCTCAATAAAGGCCTCTTGAATTTCAGTATCCTTTAACCCTTCAATAGTGGTTATTTTTTTGCCCAATACTTCCATAGCCAGCATCAAACAGGCCTTGACAGGCACGCCCTCTAAAAGAACGGTACAAGCACCGCAGTCGCCGTTTTCGCAGCCTATTTTGGCACCCATGAGTCCCATGTGTTCTCTCAGAATGTGGAGCAAGGTTTGGTTTGGTTTGATGAGCACTGTCCTGACCTCACCATTGACTTGGAGGATGATTTCTGAATATCCTGAGAAGTGCATCATAGAAGCCCTCCTTCAAAAGTTTTCAACATGCTCTGGAGCGCAACATCCAGTAATCGAACCCTATACTCTGCCGTTCCCCGCTCATCTGTTCTGGCTTGGGATCTAAACGCTTCCATAAGGCGTTCGTGCCTGGCCTCATCTGTAGCCGATGGATTCAAGTCTTCCTTAGACCATATCTCATATACAGGGTACGCCGCAAATCCCGAAAGACCCACAAACAGCTCATTTTGACTCAGCCGCCCATAGAGATGCAAAATTGGATAATCGACGGCGGTGGCTACGGTCTCCCTTTGAGTGTACACGCGTTCCACTGACTCTTTTGGAATGCGTATTTTATAGACAAACTCTGTGGGTTCAAGTGCCATTCTGCGCTGAAACACATCACGCATCAAGACCTTTCTAGCACCCTCTACTCCAAAGATTTCAAGCTGTGCATTCGCAGCCAACAAGGGAAGAACAGCTTCTTTATAGGGCAATCTTCCGCAGATATTGCCCCCTATGGTCAAGGTGTTTCGTATAGTATGGTCTGCTATGGTTTGAATCACTCCAGTAAGCGCGTTTAACCCATTGAATTCAACGATTTGGTTCAGGGGCGTCGATGCGCCAACTGTGATGTAATCGCCCTCCTCAACAATGCCCACCAATCCATCCACTGTCTTCAAATCAATCACTGCATCTGCTTTGAGCTTGCCTTTACGAAAATTAGAGAGAATTTCTGTCCCGCCGCCATAATAGAGGCCCGATTTTTTTTGGCTTATAAGCCCCTGCATTACTTCAACAGCTTCTTGAGAGGACTCCGGTCTATAATAGTCAAAATCAAAATTAATCATGATGTACCTCCAACCATTTCTTG
>JBBRGL010000256.1:0-4117 GCA_038240675.1 Peptostreptococcales bacterium | reverse complement strand
CTGGTTGAGACCCCTAAACAATCACCCGAATACGACCGTCCCACTACTGTCCCACGCGAAGCGCCGAACAACCCTTTCGATTCACTATGCCATACGAATGCTGTGGTATTTTAGGACATTTTCGAATACACATCACAGTGATAAAGAAGTCATCTCTAAAGTTACACCCAATAAAAGGGGTCCTTTTCCGCAGTGCTGATTTCTATAGACACATCGTAATCGAGGGACTCAAATGCATCCGTCATACGATTTTTAAGTTCAGTTTTGAAAATGATTTCACTGTTGTAGTGACCGACGTCGATGAGTGGCAAATTCATGGCCAGTGCATCTTGTGCGGGGTGGTATTTCAAATCCCCTGTAATGAGGACATCGCAGCGTTTGGACTTAGCGATTTTCATAGCATCGTCCCCTGCGCCGGTGAGAACGCCGATCCGCTGTATCATGGCCTTCGGGTTGCCCACAAATCTTAAATGTGCGATTTTAAGGTCCTTTTTTAGCCACTCACCCAGTGCTTTAAGCTCCATAGGATTTTTGAGTTCAGCAATGCGGCCTAAATAAAAGGTTTTGTCGCTTCTCGTGGAAGTATCTGGGTAAGTCACCGGCATGAGTCCTTCCGTTGCTTTTAATTTAAGGAGGCTCAAAAACATATCCGACAATCCACCCTCAGCAATATCTGCATTGGTATTGGCACAGTAGACATGAATATCGTTGAAAATCAATTGTCGTATGATTTTTTCATGGGGATTATGGTCGACTAGGTGTTTCAAGCCTTTGTAAATCAATGGATGATGGGTTATGATCAAATCCACATTATTTTCGATGGCCTCTTTAACCACATCAGGTGTGATTTCAAGGGCTATCAAGATTTTTTTAATAGCTTTATCCGCATTGCCCAGCAAAAATCCCACATTATCCCATTCTTCTGCCAATGATTCCGGGAACTGTGTATTCAACCACTGAATAATCTTTTTTGAATTAATATTCATGGAGTGCCTCCTCAATGACTTCTATGAACTGTTGGTGTTCTAAAATAGTCTCACCGTATACCCCTTGATCTTGAACCGATAGAGACTTTAGAATCATTTCATGACGCTTCAATCGAAAAGCCAAGAAGCCTTTATGGGCTGGTGATTTTTCAACAGCATACCCTATTTCGTTTTTGATCACATCGACACCCTGTGAATTTCCCGCTCTGCATTTCATAATTTCATAAAATTTACGGCCTTCTTGTACGATTTGTTCGGTCACAATTTCAAAGCCATGGGTCAAGAGATAGTGTCGTAAAACATCCGGGTCCTGCATCGGCTGTAGAATCATATACTTTAGGGATTTAGCAAGGTCGATGTGTTCGTCAATAATGGAGGCGATGAGATTGCCACCCATGCCTGCAATCACAGCGCTGTCTATTTCATCTGCTCCATAGGGTTCAAAACCAGGTCCTAGTCTCAAAATCACATGCTTCTCATAACCATGCTCTGCAAGTGTCGCTCTGGCTGCATCTAGAGGATCCTTGTTCAAATCCGAGGCGTAAACCGCCTTGCATTTTTGACTTTCGAATAAATCAGCACTTAAATAACCATGATCTGTTCCAATATCAGCCACACGTGAATCCTTATCGACAAGGGCAGACAGTGCAGATAGTCGCTTTCCGAGCTTCATAGATTATTTTTCCTCACTTCCACATAAACTTTATGCTAAAAAATTTTTGACGCATATGACGAAAAAGGAGCTTGAAGGGCAAGGTATTCACATATCTCACGAGCTTCAGTCTCCTTTATAAGTTTATTCTAAATAATCTCTGAGTTTTTTGCTTCTTGAAGGATGCTTCAGTTTACGAAGGGCTTTAGCTTCAATCTGTCTAATCCGCTCTCTTGTGACTTCAAAGCGTTTGCCCACTTCTTCAAGGGTCCTCGCTCTGCCATCTTCAAGTCCAAAACGAAGTTTGAGGACCTTTTGCTCTCTTGGCGTCAATGTGTCGAGCACCTCTATGAGTTGTTCTTTCAGCATGGAGAAAGCTGCAGCATCTGCTGGTGCCGGTGCATCATTATCTGGTATAAAGTCCCCAAGATGACTATCTTCCTCTTCACCGATAGGTGTTTCAAGGGAAACAGGCTCCTGAGCAATTTTCAATATCTCACGTACTTTTTCAACGGTCATATCCATTTCTTTTGCAATTTCTTCGGGCTTTGGTTCTCTTCCAAGCTCTTGAAGAAGCTGTCTTGAGACGCGGATGAGTTTGTTGATGGTCTCCACCATATGGACAGGTATACGAATAGTACGCGCTTGGTCAGCAATAGCGCGCGTTATAGCCTGTCTGATCCACCAAGTGGCATAAGTTGAAAATTTGAAACCTTTTCTGAAATCAAATTTTTCGACAGCTTTAATCAGACCGAGATTACCCTCTTGAATCAAGTCAAGAAACAGCATTCCTCGACCTACATATCTTTTTGCAATACTGACAACGAGACGTAGGTTAGCTTCGCAGAGTTTTTTCTTAGCCTCTTCATCGCCGTCCTCCATACGTTTTGCCAAATCCTGTTCTTCTGCACTTGAAAGAAGTGGAACTTTACCAATTTCTTTAAGATACATGCGAACAGGGTCATCAATATTGATACCCTTTGGCAAACTGATGTCAATTTCAACATCTGCATCTGCTTCAACTTCCACATCTGAATCCGGTTCATCGTCATCTGAATCACCTGTAGAAACGTCATCATCGGCTAAATCTGAACTAATGATATCGATTCCCAATTCATTGATGGAACTATAAATATTCTCAATATCATCTTTATCGATTTCAAGTTCCGATAAAGCGTTGTTAATATCGTCATAGGTTAACGAACCTTTTTTCTCTCCCTTCGATATGAGCCTTGAAACGGCGTCTCTTTGAGAGTCATCAATTTTGTGATTCATAAAGGTCCTCCTCTAACTTTTGGTCTGTTCTTTTATGACACGGGTTAGTTCTCGAGATATAAGATCTCTTTTGCGCAGCAGGTCTCCCTCACGCTTTTTTCTATCTTCCGGGCTCAAAGTGTGGGTATTGAGCGTAAAACGGCTATTGTCAATATCTTTAATGACCTGCTCAAAAACACTCTTCTCATAGGTGAGCATGAGTTTTTCAAATGCTTTAACATCATCTTTTTTATCCCTTTTCGAACTGGACAAAGACTGAAATACGGTAAGGTAGTCTACATCAAAATGTGCTGCAGCGTCTTCCCATGTAAACGTGGCATAATTGTCATAATACCCTTGAAGGTCTAAAACTAAATCCGTAAAACCGCTTGGATAAGATTTCATCATCACATGATTTTTTTCAATAAAGCGTTTTAAATAAAGAGGCTCTTCAATCACTTGACTTAGAATAGCGGCTTCAATTTTATTAAAAGCGCGAATCTCACGCTTCTCTTCTATGCGAACAGGTTCATTATCAAGCTGTTCAGGCGTTTTTTTGAGTGAGTTTTTTTGTTCCTTATAGGACTGAATCAACAGATCAGGCGTTACACCTGTTTGAGATGCGATGTGATTAATGTAGTATTCTCTTTCAATCGGATTTTTTGCGTCCTTTAACATTGTAATGGCTGACTGAATAAAGTCAAGTTTTTCTTCTGGTTTAGACAAATCATAACGACTTTTTAACACTTGAGACTGAAATTCGAAAGCCGTTTGAGCAGATTCTAGGATTTCACCAAAAGCACGCACCCCAAACTTAGAAATAAACTCATCCGGATCTTTTGCATTCTTCATTTCAAGAACACGGGCTTTTACAGGCAGTCCTTTTAGGATTTCAATAGCCTTTTGGGTGGCTGTTTGCCCCGCATCGTCCGAGTCATAAGCAATGATCACTTCATCGTAGATACGCGAAAGCATTTGTCCATGATCTTTAGTGATCGCTGTTCCCAAAGTAGCGACGGCATTTTTAAAACCAGCTTGATGCAGCGCGATGACATCCATGTAGCCTTCTACTAATATAATGCGCTTTTGCACACCAATGTTTAATCTTGCAATATTAAGTCCATAAAGGGTTTTGCTCTTATTGAATACAGGCGTTTCTGGCGAATTTAAATATTTGGGTTTGAATCATCCAGTACCCGACCTCCAAAGCCTACAATTCGCCCAC
>JBBRGL010000255.1:0-4140 GCA_038240675.1 Peptostreptococcales bacterium | reverse complement strand
CCTCAGAGATCGAGTCAATCACAACAAAGATGTTGCCTTCGACATTTTTCCGCAGAATGGCGGAAATATGCGCCTTTGTCAGAAGACCGCTATCCACAAAGTCACAGAGCTGTTTCAACTCCCCTTCGACCTGGTACAGATTTTTTGTTGAGTGGTAGTCCGAGTAGCCTATGGTCTCCATAAGCGTCTGTAGAACGTTTGCAGGGACTTCAATTTTGTGATCTTTAAAATGCTTCAATACCCATTTTTCAAAATCCTTAAGCTCTAATTTCCCGAACTCTATTTCCGAACCCTTTTCAACAGAGTCTTTGTACATTTTTTTGCGCTTATCGACGCCGTCTGCACATTGAAAAATCACCACAAAGCTCCCGTGAGAATCCGCTAAAAGCTTCTTGTAGCGTCCATACTGGGCATCTGTCGGCGTCTCTTGTTTGAAATAAGGCGCATTTTTAACAACCACCAATTTTTGATCCTGCATAAGTGGCATAGTTTCCAATGCCTGAAGGACTGCATCAAAATCCACCTGATCCCCATCCATCAACTGATAATTAAAATCTTCAAAGGCAGCATTGACCAATATTTGCTTAGCCTGCGCGACCATTTTTTCCATGAGGTAACGCTCATCCCCATGAAAAAGATAGACTCTCTTGAAATTTTCTTTTTTAATGTCTTCCAAAAAGCTTTTATAGCTCATCCCTAGTCCTCGAGTATTCATGAATTTGGATTCCCTGTTTGACAACTGTCAACTCTATACATCCAGATAAATCCGTTCTATAGGCCATTATATCACATTCTAAAAGCCGGTCGAGCACATCTTGTCTCGGAAAATATTTTGATCCATCGCTGCAAATAAGTGCAATTTTTGGTTGTGTCATTGAAAGCATTTCCTGACCAGTAGAAGTGTTTGACCCATGATGCCCAATTTTGATCACGTCTACAGCTTCTAGAAGGCCTTCCTGCTCCAAAAGTTCTTCTCTCTTTATTTCGGCATCCCCCATAAAAAGCATTTTAAAGTCGCCGTGAGTCAGCATTGTGACAATTGAATTGTCGTTGTCTGACATTCCAGGGGCGCCATAGAATAAGTCTAATTTTAAATCTTGGTCGCCTATAGTTTGAGGCCCTTTAAGCCCCTGTATAAGCTGCTTTATTTTGATTTTATCCTGAACAGCCACCATTCCGCCCGAATGATCTGCATCATCATGGGTTATGATTAGAGCATCTAATTTATGGATGTCATTTTTAAGGAGCAAAAGTCCAAAATCGACCTTCCCAGTTGCTGTATCAATCATATAGTGGTGTCCCTGATGTTGAATGACCATGGCATCTGATTTCCCAGTGCTAAAGACCATCACCTTAAAGCTTTCATAGCTCATGGTCATCTGTATCATTGTAAACAAAACACAGAGGCCAGACAACACCCCCACAGTTTTTCTGCTAAATCCTTGAAAAAATGCACATAACCACACAGCCACAGCAATACAGCAAATGATGCTTAAACCCGTCATATACAGTGGAAACGAAAGGATTCCCGCTACACGATATAAAGTATTTTCAACAAGCCCCATAAGCCCATCAAATACTAAGACGAGAATTGGTAGCATTAGAGGTACAACGCTGAATAAACTAAAGACAAAAGCAACACAAATTGCAATTGAAAAAATAGGGACAAATAATAGGTTGAAAATAACACTTTCGGGATAGAAGACGTTAAAAACATAGAGTTGAATGGGCAGAACGCCTATTTGTGCAGAGAAGATGATCCCTAGACTTGAAGACAGTGTCTCCCCTAAAAAACGAAGCTTTCCATGAATGCAACGGTAAAGAAACGCTATAGAAAGTGTTGCACCTATACTGAGTAGGAAGCTTAAATCAAACAGGTCAAAGGAGTTGAATAGCAAATCTAGGCCTGCAATAACCCCTATTGCTGTAACTGAATCCGGCCTCCTCGCGCCATAAAACCCTATTCGATGGTACAGCACCAGTGCCACTGCCCTTAAAACCGTGAAACTCAATAAATTGACACCCAGATACAGAATCAAAACCATGATGATGACCCCATCCTGAAAAGCACGCTTTTTCATGAACTTTTGGACCAAAAATGCCACAAACCCGTAAACGATGCCTACATGAAGTCCAGAAACCGCCAGTACATGGGCCAAACCCGTACGGCGTATAAGTTTTAAGGCATCCTCAGGTATGGCTTCTTCCTCACCCAAGACAAAACCAATCCAGTAGCCACCATATTGGGAGGCATTTTCAATTTTCCTGAGCCAGTTTTCTCGAATGCTGAGAAAAGGTGCAAAGATACCGCCCTCGGCCTCTTTTGATACAATGCCATTGGGGTAGACATAAAACATGCCCTGAAGCCCTTTGGCATAAAAGCTCTGCCTTTGATCATACCCATAAGGATTTGCGGCGGCCATCAAACTGCGAAATTTACCCTTCAATACAACGCGTTCCCCTGCTTTAACTCCTACGACGCCATAGAGTTTCACATGAGCCTTGGCTTGTTTCCACACCTCATTTTCGGTGTACCCTTTGATGATGATCACCGCGCTATTTGACACAGTGGATGTGGATTGAATAACACCACTGATTTGACTAGACTGCCACAGACCGACAGGAACCTGCTGTATCAGAAAAAAGTGAAGTGGAACTATGATAAGACCACACAGTATCCCCAGTGCATATTGCCATAGTCTTTGACCTTTGATAAGTACCAGTCCCGACGCAAGAAGTACAACGAGCACAGGCCTTACATCGCCCTGTAGCCCCATAAAACACTGCATCATCATGATCCCTGCAACAAATCCTAAAATACATTGGAAAAGTATTCGATTTTTCATCGACCCGCCTTTAAAAATGGAGTTTATCATTCATTTTAATCAAACAAAATCATTTGTGGTTATTATAACCATTTATAACATAAAAAACAGAAAGCATCAAGTAATTCCTCGATGCTTTCTGTTTCTGTGCATTGTTGATTGGTTAGAGTGCTATTTCCCCATGAGGGGTTTAAAATCATAATAAAATTTGCCATTGGATAATGTCCACTCAATGTATTGAAGGTCTTTCAAATCCGTTTTGACCGTCATTGGCAGTTTTTTGATGGATATATACCGCACATCGTTTTCAAGGCGCGTTCCATTAGCCGAACCTTCAAAGACTACAACCACTTCTTTTCCTTTAAGGGCTATAGACTCTAGTCTGGATTTGAACAGTTCAAATTCTTTGGGTTCATAAAATCCTTGAGTGGAGAAGGGATTTTCGTCCAGAAGCATTACGAGACACTGTGTATTCAGGTTTGCTTCAAGTGCATTCAGGGCCAACCACGCAGTAGCCGATGTTTTTCTTAGACCTCCTAGTTTGTTCGAAAACTTAACGACGGTGACATCGCCAAGCTCTTTACTGTAAGACCCATTAAAGTAGCTGTAAAAATTATTAATTGCAGGCAGCAGATCCTTTTGAAGAATACCTGTTACAAAAATTCTTTCATACGACGTTAACTTTGCTTTGATTTGTTTGATCAACATTTGATCAAACAGACTTTTACTGGCCACCTTGGTAGGGACAATGGCGTGAATAGGGCCCATAGCTGCTTTTACACCGCGTTGTGGATCCGTAAAGGCCTTGTTTGACAACTTGCTATAGAGCTTATAGGTGTTTTTCTTTAGACCCAGCAATCGGTCAAAGCTGATGCTGCCATTTTGCTGAAGCCCCGGCACTACGTCGACAACATAGAGCTTTGTAATTGTGAGCGGATATGCTGTATTACTGGGAACAGCAGCTTCTAAATAACGCCATCCAGTCCAGTCCACACCTTTTTTTAAATCCAGTACGACCGGTCCTCCTTTTGCATCAACGCCTTGAAGACGTATCCACATATTGGGCTCCGCTTCTATCGAATAGCCATAAAGTCCAATACGGTCTACATCGGATTCAACGGTAATGGGTTGCTCAAAATTGACGTAAATTGCGCGGTTGCTTGTATCTGGAGACATTTGATACTCAATGGTCAATGCCTGATTGCCCGAATAGGCACTGCTGTCGTATCCCGCACTATACACGACACTTTTATAGGTGGCAGAATAGCTCATAGGCTCATTTTCAAATTCTTTATAAATCACTTGATCCGTGCCT